>CANEKB010000014.1 GCA_947427985.1 uncultured Candidatus Saccharibacteria bacterium | reverse complement strand
ACCAAATCCAATCATAAACAGAACTACAGTCATTATAATCGCGAAAATCGGTAGGAAAATCCCAATCTCAGGATTACAAAGCGCTAGCAGAATCATTCCGATCCAAATTGCCAAAATTGCCAAAACTACAAATGTGTATTTCATATCATCTGATTGATAATTTTACTTAGCTCACTCCCGTCTCGGTAGTCTGCGGTAACATTATGATCAATGGGGGCATTTTCGCTGACAAACTCACCGCTCAACTTGTCGCAATAGGTCATAATAGTCACTCCGCCATGAGTCTTGACGTATTCCATTGCGAACAAATCTGTTGGCCCATCGCCAATATAGACAATGTCCGAGCAGTCTTCCGGATCGCTATTTATGAGTTTTGCAATTTTTCGTAAAACCACTGCTTTTTTTGGTTCGGTCAGAGCGTATTTCGTGTCGGTTATTTCTCCATTTTTATTATAATTAACGGTTGAAGCATAGATGCCGTCGAAAAGTGGCGCGACCTTTGTCTTTTCTAAATATGCCTTTGCACCGGAGCTTAACAAATAATTCTTAACCCCGCTTTTTCTCAACTTTGTCAAAAAATCTTCGACGCCAGGATTATAGACGCGGTCTTCTGCGCCTAGGCAAAGTTGTTCATTTGTGAGGGGGATGCCTGCTTCTCGCATTGAATTAAGGATAACTTCTATTGTAGCATCTACTAGGCCAATTCCGTTTTCCGACATCGCCGTTTTTACGCGCTTTAAGAATAGCGGGTTTTGTGTTCCATTTTTTAAACCGCACTTTTCTAAAATCGCAAATTTCGGTAGTGCATCGGGAGTTAGAGTCCCATCAAAGTCGTAAACTATAGCTTTCAACATAACGCCCTTTAAATAATTTTATGGTCGGGGCTACCAGGAATCGTAAAATTGCAAGCAATTTTACTCCCGCAGTCACAGCGCCTAAAAAGCGAGCAAAGCTCTCTTTTTGGCTACGGCCGCTCCCGCGTTCCGAACTACTCCGCTTCGCGGAGCAGTTCTCGCCTGCTAGCCCCTTGTTAATAAGCTAAATACTCAAACTAAAGTTTGACTATTTAGCTTGGTCGGGGCTACCAGGATCGAACTGGCGACCTCACGCCCCCCAGGCGTGCGCGCTACCACTGCGCTAAGCCCCGAATCTACCTCTTAATTTTACCACGTGCTTACCAGATTGTCAGGTGTTAACAGCCAGTATTATCATTAGATCTTCCTTGACATATGTCGTCTAGCGAGGTATAATTATAGTTAATTATGACAAAACGTCTTTATCGAGTTGAACGTGGTCGGAAAGTTGCTGGAGTTTGCGGTGGCATTGCTGAATATATAAACGTTGACCCGACCGTAGTTCGCCTTTTGTGGATTCTGCTCATCTTTTGTGCAGCTAGTGGAATTTTGGCCTATCTGATTGCGGCGATTATTATGCCTTCGGAATCAGAAGTCTTTGCAAAATAGCTATTTCTGAATCTTAAAAGCCAAAAGAAAGCCCCTCGCAATGTGGAGGGGCTCGTTTTAGTCGGTAATAGTGACTGTGCAGGAATCCTGCACATGGGTCTCACCGACCGTGGTTACTGCCCAGATCTTAGCTTCGCTGCTTGTTACAGCGTCGGTAATCCTTACTGTACATCGCACATAAGCGTTTGCGCCCGGCGCATAATTCTCGATGTTGATACCACTCGTGTCGAGCGTAGCATCGGCTGTTTCGATCAGCTCCCCGTCATAAGAGCTGTTATAAATCTTGGTTGTGCCGGGGACCAGTTCGATTCCGTCAGGAAGGATGACGCTTGCGATTACGCCATTATGCGTAACGGAGTCAGTGTTAGTGTACAGGAATTGCACCTGTACTAGCTCACCGATTTGCGCCTCGATGCTGGTATCCCAGCTGGCCTCAGCGCTGTCTTGTCGGACTTTGGCGTTTGTCGTAAATGAGAGGTTGGACGGCTGCAGCTCTTCTGCAACAATCCGTATCTGGATCGTTACGAAAACCTCCGCTCCCCCTGGCATCAGTCCGTCCAGTGCGCTATAACCGATTGCTATGCCGTTTTCCGACGCTGCTTTGGTCACGATTTCGTCACCGACAGGAACAATACCAAGACTCTCACTCTCCAAAGTTGAATTACCGTAGATGTATTCTACTCGGAAGGGAGTGTCGCAGGTAAGCAGGATACCGTCCCAATATTTGCTGGGGGTCCCGTTCTCGGAATAAATGCGCCCATAAATCGGCGCCTGGGTTGCGGGTTCCAGCGGCAAGCTGAAAGCCACGCGAGTATTGGTCGATGTTTGGCCACCATTGTTGGCAATCCGAACGCGCAGAATATATGTTTGTCCATCTTCGACCTTTAGCTCACGATAATTCCACCTGCCGTTTCCGCCGACCAACTCTGCCGAAATATAGCGTTTTTCATTGCCGTACTCGGCGTTGTCGCTGATGGAGTTAAAAACGACTTGGTCCTCCAAGGCGCCCTCCTCCACCTCCGCGGCGGTATAGCTGGGACGCCCACCACTATCATCTCCCCAGCCACAGCTGACTTTGCCGGACTGGTTAATGAAGTGCACGCAGGCGCAGGTTATCGCTGCAATCAGGGCTACTACGAGCCCTATCACCAGCAGGATTTTGCCTTTCGATTCCGGCCGTTCAGCCGTTGCCTCGGTCTCCCATGGCTCATGGTATCGATTTCTGCTCATTCTTTATACCACCCTTTCAATATTTTTTGAGATTTGAGCTGGATTACGAACCAGATCTGGTGCTGTCAAAGAACTACGACGTGAGGTCGTATTGACTTATGACACGGGGTCATACTTCCATTGTAGCACACTTTTCTAAAAAAGTCAATAGTTATTATGCTATTCGTGATATATTTCAAATGATTGAAGATAAGCGTCCTGATCTTACCGGCTTAGCTTAATTTGAGTTCTTTATCGAACCCGATCGTGCGTGCAAAAGCCTCGTCATGGGTGGCTGCTAAGATCGCTCCGCGGTAGTTCTTCAGCGCCGACTCGATATTTTCTCGCGCGCGAATATCAAGGTGATTCGTAATTTCGTCGATAACCACCAAATCGAGTGGGCGTAGAATTAAGCGTAGAATCGCCAGTTTTGTCAGTTGCCCGCGCGATAATTCGCCGACTGGCCGATTTATATCTTGGGGTGTAAAATCCATCGTTGCTGCTGCCCGAAAAATCTCCGTTTTATCAAGATCTTCACTTTGGGCTAGGAAACTTTTCTCTAAGTTTAGCCCTGTTATATCTTGGGAGATATATCCGATTTTGATGTTCGGCGCAGTCCAAACTTCGCCGCCATCTGCCGACAGTTTTCCAAGAATTATCTGGAACAAAGTACTTTTTCCGCTCCCGTTTCGCCCGCAGATTCGCATTCGTTCACCGGTACGAATTTCAAAACTCAATCCTTCGAACAACCGCTTTTTGCCGTAACTTTTCGTTAGATCTCTTACTTCTAGCAATTTTTTGTCATGTAGAAAGTTTGCTGAAACTTCCGCGCTATAAAATTTGCGCTCCAATGGTTTTTCTGTAGTCGCAATTTGCTCAAGCCGACTCTGCGTCGCTCTTAAGACCTTTCCAGCACTATTCTGAGCTGCCATTCTTTGCCCGTTGTATCGTAACCTTGACTCGTCGCTGATCTTATCGTAGCTCCGGCGATTACTTTTATGCGCACGGTCGTGAGCGTCCTTAAGTTGTTTCTCTAGTTTTTTCTTTTCTTGCTGCGACCGTTCATAATTTTGGAGTTTTTCGTGTTGTGCTTGAGCTTGCTGTTCACAGAAGCTGCTATAATTACCGAGAAACATTTCCGCCTTCCCGTCGTGTAGATGGATAATTTTCTCCGCCACCCCTTCAAGAAAATCTCGGTCATGGCTAACTACTAGAACCAGACCACGATACCCGCTCAAGTTTCTTAGCAACCAAGCTTTGCTCTCATGGTCGAGATTGTTCGTCGGTTCGTCAAGTAATAGAATCTCTGGCTCTTGTCGAAACAGCTCTGCTAGCCGAATTTGCGTGTGTTCGCCGCCAGACCTATCTTGCAAGTCTTCCTGTGTTTGTTTTAAAAACCCTACTTTGCCTACTGTTTTTATACTACCTTCGTCCGGTTGCAACTCACCCGCAATTAGCTGGAGTAAAGTAGTTTTTCCAACTCCGTTATCACCGATGATTGCTGCTACTTCTGGACCTGCCAGAGCTAAATTTAGATTTTCCAAAAGTGGTTGGTTTTGATGAGAAAAGGTTAAATTAGAAATTCGCAACATAAAAATACCTCGTAAATTTTGCTTTTGATAAACGTGAGAGATATTTTTAGCTTCGCATATCTTTATTATAGCATATGTTATAATGAAAAGAAGGAGCGTAACAAATGCAAATTTCTGAGTTACACGTTGGCGACGCTTACACGAATCAGGAAATCGTCGACACTTTTAAATGTGGCAACATGGGTGGTCTTCGTCGGTCGAAACAAACCAACACCTTGGTCATTTTTGTCAAGCACGGCCAGTGTTATCATGCTGATGAGTGGCGGGATGGCGTTCTTAACTTTACGGGTATGGGTAAAGTTGGCGACCAGAGTATTAACTATTCTCAAAATAAAACTCTCGCTGAGTCAAGGTCTAGTGGTATTGGTCTCCATCTTTTTGAATCTTTCGAGCCAGGGAACTATATTTATAGTGGCGAAGTCGAGCTCTCTGCCGAGCCTTTCGAGGCTATCGAGCCAGGCAAAGATGGCAGAGACCGCGTCGTTATCAAGTTTCCGCTCAAATTAAAGCAATAAATTATTTGGAGATAAAGGTCTATGAAAAAAATCTACATCATTACAGGCGCAAACGGTTTTCTTGGTAATAACCTAGTGCGTGCTCTTAGTCAAGATCCGAATAACCAAATTCGCGCCCTCGTCTCGTCATTAAAACGAGCTGATGCTTTGCAGGGCCTTAATTGTGAACTCTTTGAGGGCGACGTTACTAAACCAGAAACGCTAGTTGATATTTTTGCCGTACCGACCGATGCGAAAGTTTATGTTATCCATTGTGCTGCGGTTGTCTATATCAAGTCAAAACCAAATCCTGCGGTTTATGAGGTTAATGTCTTGGGCACAAAACACGTTGCGGAAAAGGTACTTGAGATTGGCGCCAAAATGATCTACGTGAACAGTGTCCACGCCATACCAGAATTACCGCACGGCGAGGTTATGAAAGAAGTTACAAATTTTGACCCAGCGAAAGTTGAGGGAATTTATGCTAAATCGAAAGCTGAGGCGGCCGAATATATTTTGGATATGGTTAGGACGCGCGGCCTTGATGCTTGCATAGTGCACCCATCCGGGATTCTTGGCCCTTACGATTTCAAGACCAGCCATCTTACACAATTAGTTATTGATGCTGCTACCGGGCGCTTGAAAGCCGGCGTAAAAGGTGGTTATGATTTTGTGGACGTACGTGATGTTGTAGCAGGTATTCTTAGCGCTTGCGTCCATGGTGAGGCTGGTGAATGTTATATTCTTTCGGGGCATTATGTTTCGGTCGCTGAGCTGTTACAGCTGATCGCGCAGGCGGCTGGACGCGAACCCATTAAAACCGTTCTGCCACTGTGGCTTGCTAAGCTTACTGCCCCGCTTTCGGAGATTTATTACAACATTAAAAAGCAACCACCACTTTATACGAAATATTCGCTCTATACTCTAGAATCTAACGCGAACTTCTCGCATGCCAAAGCCAGTCGCGAACTGGGCTATTCGCCTCGCCAGATCCAAACTACTATCGACGACACCGTAAAATGGCTCAAACAAGCCGGCCGAATCTAGGCTTCGCAGCTCGCGTAGGGGGGATATTCATCTGTGTTATTTCTTAAACTTCGACTTGTCGTAACTATACGGAATACTAGAGCCAACTACGACATCTTCAATCTTATCAATAATTAGCCAGTCGTCCATATTGCTCTGGTGATCAAAATCTAGTGGCTCAATTTCTTCCACATCACCAAATTCTACCAGGCAAAGGCATTTCTTATGCCAGCGCTCTTTTTGTTTATCGGTGAGTTGTAATTTGTCATTATTATCTTCAACGGTTTTGGTGATTTCGTCATCCGCGAGTTTTACAAAATTCTGCACATTTTTTACGATAGCCTTAGCGGTAATTTGCTTGCTACCTTTTTCCATAAAATAAAGTTCTTCACCGGCGAACACGCGGCTATGTGGAATCTTCCGACCGGCGGCACCACGAATCACCATCGTTTTATTACCATCTAGAATCTTACCGAGTTCTTTGGACTTATCGTCACAGTAGGCTAAATGAACCATAATACTCCCTGCTTACTTTATTTAATTATAACATCTTTCGCGGCTTCCTACTTGGTTGGGTGTAGTTCCTAGCCTCGACTTTTCTTAGGAATACTTTCTATAGCGATTAAGCAGAGTTACATCGGCGACGTCCATCAGCCATGTTATAATAAAGTGTGTACACTTATGCTAAATATGATTATCAACTCACAAAAGCGTTGAGAAAGTAGGCACTTGTTTAGTGAAATTGAACGCGAATATAAAAAAGGCCTACAACAAAAGCGTTTCATTGCTTATTATTGGCCCTGTGCGGCGCTCGTCGTAGTTTTAGCTATTGTCTTTGCGCTGGTCTTCAACTCCTTACGCTGGCTCATTTACGGTTGTGCCGTGATTATATTTTGTATGCTAGCGGTAGCCTTTCTGGCTTGGGAGTACCATCATGCTGGTAAGCTTTTTCGCAGCGTTCGCACTAGTAAGACTTTCTCCGCTAAGTTGGCCGCTTATTACATTGCGGACGACAAACGTCGTATCGATAATCTCGTAGATGATTTAGCTCGTCACCAGATTCGCACCAAAGATGATATACTACTTACGCTCAATTATTTTCAAACGCGCCTACCCGGCAACACGAAACCAAATCTACTCGGCTGGGTTTTGACGGCTGTCATTACGTTATCTTCGATCGTAATCGTTGCCTACGATGGTTCGATCGGGACGATTAATTTGCATCGGCTCATCCCAATTTTTGGCTCCACGCTTGTTGTTGCATTGCTAATTCTGACGCCCGTAATTATTGCAAAAATTATCTCCACCACTATGTCAATTTCGCGCAACAAGATCGACAGTTCGCTCGTCGAAGATTTAGCCTATATCTATGTTCATTTTGACCAATATCGCGAACGTCTAGCCGATGTTAACGACGTAAGCAGGGAATAATAAAAAATAAAACTTCTGGATCCGGCGAAAAAAGAGCAAGGGTGAAATGCCTCATGCTCTCGATTGGGTTTTCGGTCTCGCTAACACCGGCATCATGATATACTTTAAGTATTATGAAGACTGATTTTATCGTCGTGGGTAGGACACGAAACATTCCGAAAATCCTTGAAGTATGCAAGGCCCTTGATTCTGTTAATAAAACCTACTATTGTTTTGCCAAAAACGAGATCTCGCATAAGAAAGCGGGCTTTAACCTTCATGACCATCCCGACAGACTTGCTAATGACTACGAGAATCGTGAACTTACCTCGGATGCGATCCGCATAATTTTTGAGGACGATCTGAATGGGCTGAAGTCTGCTGAGAATCTCATCATGGTACTCCCTGCAGGAAAGAGCTCACATATTGAGGCTGGTATAGCTTATGGCCTTGGTAAGAAATGTTATGCAATCGGCCCCTATGAGAAAACCGACTCGCTTTATCTGATTTTCGACAAGATTTTCTCCAGCGTTGAAGAGATGAAAGAGTATTTTAAGCACAAATAAAATCCCTAGCGGGATTCACTCATCTTTATTTTGCATAGTCGGACGTGGTTTGTTTGGCTTTAATAGCCTTTCTTGAAGACGAACAGTATCTCCTATCATTATTACTAGAAAATGGTATAATAAAAAAGAAGTCGATTGTTATGAAAAATACTAAGAATCAGAGTAAAAACTATTATACGGCATCGCCAGCTACGGATTCATTATCCGATACTCGGGACATACAGTCGGTTTCATTGGTAGAGAATGTCTTATCCACACACGGCGCAGTGGTGCCAAACTTACAGAAGAATGATAAGACCCCCAACACGGACGGCACAATTACGGTTTATGATGATAGCCACCAAATGCTTGGAAAACTTGAGGTACAAGTAAAGACTTTAGCTAGCGATTGTGGACTAAAATTCGATTGCCCGACTAGTACTCTTGCATATTGTGAAGATATCCATCCTATGCTCTGGTTTTTTGTAGACAACGTAGCCAGGAAGATATATTGGTTATATATAGATTGTAATTATCTATCAAATATTGAGTATAGGCATCATAAAACAAAACGCATCGAATTATCCTCTAGTCAGTTCCTTTCCGTAAGCAATAAAACATATATTGATGAGTGGCGAAGGATAGTATTGGAAGAACATGAAATGCGTAAACGGTACTCAGCTCTTAAGGCTGAGTATGAGGGGCTAAGCAAACTAAAAAATACTGGCATAGGCGCACATGACGAAAATTTTGCACAAGTCCATAGATATCTAGATGAACTCAATGCGATGTACGATGTTAATTTTCCAATCATAAAACAGACTCTATATCCTGGTATGTGGAAAATGGGCATAGCTTATAGCGAATATGAGTCTAACAGAATATCGTACGCATTGTACCCTATTATGTATGGCATAAATGACGTGCAAATTAAGAAATTTAAAGAAAGCGTATTTGCTAAAGCATCAGAGAATGGTTTCATCCGGGTCGTTGATTATCGTGCGGAAAACCCTATCCATTTATGCCCTGATTATCATGCAAGGATAACTGTAAAACATGATGCAGAGGAAATTATCAAGACGGACGCCCTGGATCTTACGTGCAACGATTTTCTAATGATTGAATATATATTTGCCGTTGTTGACCGTATTGGTTTCAAATTAGCACTCCAAGAGGCACAGCAAAGCTATTCTATAGCCGACATACGCTATGGGATACAGTTCTATGCGCCAATTTGGCTAGAAGAACAGTATAACAGTAGTGCAGGTAACGCGCAAAACCGCTCATTAGATGTAGGTATACCCCGCTACTGTATTGACATAAATAATTTTTCTAATATGAATGAATTACGTAATAGAGTTAACGAAAAGATAGGCCGCGGCGAAAGGCCAAAAAGTTGTATATTAGTCGCCAGAAATTTCAACATCCACACCTTTACTCAGGCACTAGAAAAGCTCTCCAAAAAATACAAAGTTATTCATCGACCATATATAATGCAACGATTTAATAGCAAGGATAATTTAGTGGTAAATACTTTATCTAAAGAATCTGCTGCCCATAATATGAAAAAAATTATAGATAACTTGCCAGAATGTTATGATGCGATTCTAAAAAAGAATTTTACTGGTATAGCGGACAAAATAGGTTTATTGCACGGAGCGGACTTATTGTTGTTTAACTACAATTTAATAGATCAGTATGCGTACGATGATGTGCCGACATTGCATCAATATTATCTTCAGTGCAAAAATGAGATTGATAAATCTGGAAATATTAAAGTTGTTAGTGATATGGAACTTGAACGATACCCTATACGGTTCGGCAAATACGAAAATAAGGAATATAAAATAATACGTTCTGTGCATTCAGCCTTGCTAAATACGCTATATACTAAAACGCCACTCTTAAATCTAATTAAGGAGCTACTAAGCGATCGTCTTAAGGACTATTTTAGTGCTAGCTAATTTAGAGTTAGAAATTTAACTGTTAGAGGATGAGATATATGCGGTGGCCAGAATATAGAAATAGTATTGAGTATGAAAAGATAGCATTAGATATGTTGTGTCGAGATTATTATTTTCTAGAAGATGGTCCAGCGCTCCCTGGACATCCAAGAAGACATCTAATGGTTGACAATAAGCCAGTTATAAAGGAGATGTTTTTAAACATTGAAGATACTGAGTCTCCCGATATTCAAAGTGAGGAGTTGGATTTAGGTATTGAGGTGACGGTCGCCATAGACGAGAAGATTGCTAAGGACATAGATACTTTTAGCAAAGCGAAGGCTCAAGTAGCGGATGTTAAGGAAATTGGTGACTATATTCAGAATAGCTTTCCAAAAAAGAAATTTAAGAGAGACATCCGACTAGTTTCTGATTTCGGTGTTTTGGTGAATTTTGATACAACTTCTATCTACGACATTTTAAAAGTTAGTATAGACAAGAAAATTGAAAAAAGTTATAAGCACAAAGAAGCTGGCCTTACTAAGGGGTATAAACGCTTTGCGGATAACTGGTTGTTTGTATTTTGTCCAGCGCACGTGGAAGAAAGTGAAGTGTTAGATTGTCTACGGCATGTAGGCGACTTAGGGCGGTTCAATATGTATATCATATGCTCACTTGATAAGGGAAGTGAATTGTGGTATATTCACAACCCATATAACGAAATTGAAAAACGTGTGCATTATTAGTTTAGTCTGTAATTCTCAAATAATACCCCAAATCTTCACCCTTCCAGTTATCCAATACCCACCCATGATATTCTTCCCGCAGCTCAGCGTAAAGTTTACTAAAGACGTTATTTTTCTCATACCAATACCAACATTTATGGTTAAGTACCACTCCGAGCTTAGTTCCATAAACCCGATCACGCCCCCATTCCGCTCTAGCACGCCTATAAGTATCTTTAACTGCCTCCGCTCCAAAACGTTCCGCTATACTAAAGTCGCTCCAAAAGGTGGTCTGACACTCGTAATCTAATAATCGCATTTCTTGTACTTCTTCATAAACTCATCAACCGACTCATATTCCGCTTCAACGTACCTTTTATAATGATTATAGCTGAGTATAATATCTCTATACTCTCGGCTAGCAATGCCGCAAGCCTTTATCGCTTGGCTAGCTTCCATAATCATATTATATCTACCACATCTACGTACTTTTTCGTATCTGTAAAAGTTAGGCTTCCAGTCCTTGTTTATTAACGTCATTTAAGACTCTACCTCGCAATTGCTCGACGTCCTAGTCCATATACGTTCAACAATTTCTCCATCAGCCTGCACTTTACATAGTATCCTATGCATACTTTTAGCCCATAGTCTAAGGCTCGGCGCACTGTTGAAAAGTGTTGTATAATAAGATGTATAGCTAACGCGGAATACAAGTTTCATATGAAAGCAATTTTGTTACACGGCACAGATGGCAGCAATGAAAGCAATTGGCTGCCATGGCTAAAACAACAATTAGAGAAACACAAATTTACGGTTTATGCGCCATCTTTACCTAATGCAGCCTATCCGAACGGTGAAGTATGGAGCGACTTTGTTATTCAGAATATGCCTTTTGAGCCTGATGAGGATACGATTATTATTGGACACTCTGCTGGAGCGGCTCTTATTCCGATGTTGTTGCAAAAGCTACCAGCTGAAGCAAAAATCAGGAAAGCAATTTTCGTAAGCGGATTCTATACTAATCTTGGCTGGGATAAGCTAAAAGATTTACACAACATCAAGGTGGACTACAATGATGTAAAGCGAAAATGCGACGATTTCATCTTTTTACACTCTGATAACGATCCGTATGTACCGCTAGAGGAACCTCGGAAATTAGCCAAGAATCTAGACGGAAAGCTCGCTATTATTAAGGGTCAAGGTCATTTTAATCTTGGATCTTCGCCAAAATATAAAGAATTTCCAAAGCTACTCGCTATCATTCTGAAAAATAATGCACTACAAAACCTCTATCTGGCCTCTAGTTTCCGTGAGCCTGGCGTATCGGAATTGATTATGGACGATATCGAAACATTATTAGGCAAGCCCATTACAGAAATTCAGCTTTCCTATATTACTACGGCAGGGAACTTACACCCATCCGACAAAAAGAAGTGGATTGACGACGGAAGAAAAATTCTTCAAGAACGGGGTTGGCAAGTCTTCAACTACGATATCGCTGGAAAAACTGAATTAGAAGTAGCAGCGGAGCTGAATGATAAGGATGTAGTTTTTGTACAGGGAGGAAATAACTTCTACCTTTTAGAACAAATTCAGAATTGTAACTTTGGTAAGATTATTAAAAATCTTTTGGCAAAAGGCGTGCCTTATATTGGCGAAAGCGCGGGTGCAATAGTATGCAGTAAAAATATTCGTGCTCAACAATACATGAGTGGTGATCCGATGTTAGCCGAGAGCATGAAAGATTTTACAGGATTAGGGCTGGTAAACTTTCTAATTAAACCGCACTGGAATCGCTATGGCGAAAAACGTGAGAAATTTTCCAGATTTCTCCGCGAAACTCCAAATGAGTTTTACGGTATTTCACAGCCAATTATCTGTCTGAATGACAATCAACTAATTCGGGTGGAAGGCGATAGCTTTCAAATTTGGCATGCAAAATAATCTATTGGGATCTTGGTTAATACCCTTGTCCTAAATGACATAAGACTTTAGCAGCCAAACTTATAGAGGCAGAACCATACAAGTGGGTACAAGTTATAGATGAGGGCAAAAAACAAATTGAGCAAGAACTTATGAAAAATGCCTTATCTGGGGCATTAACAAAAAATCGCCCATTTTACAGGGATCGAACTCGCTAAAATCGCATTTATATAAATTGTGGTCGGGGCGACAGGACTTGAACCTGCGACCTCAGCGTCCCAAACGCTGCGCGCTACCAACTGTGCTACGCCCCGATAACCGTATTCTATCACAAAAACTCCTAAATTTCCAGCCCTAATTCACCAAAGTCTAAAAAACTAGTTGTTGGCTATATTCCATGGTAAAAATCTCCAAAAGAAATGCCCCGGTTTAAAGACCGGGGCTGGCGGGTGTAATCGGAAACAAGAACAATAACAGGAACGATAAGGTCTCACGCTGGGCTATCGCCCGAATAGCTAAAGGGTTTCGCCAGGTTAGGTCAAAGCCCTAACCAAGCACGCCTTCTGCCGACCTATTTTGCCTCGTGGCCGCCCTGCGGCCAGGCCTCGCACCGGTTATGTCTCTAGTATTCCCCCCGCCGCTGGCGTAATCGTGGGTGCCAACGCGGCTGGCCCCGGCGCAGTTTTCCGCGCCGAATGGGCGCACTGGCCAGGGGTGACGTTATGTCGCCAATTCGGCCCCGCGGGCAAAGGTAGCGTTGCAAAAAGCTCTCGCCACCGCCCATGAGCTCGACGTTGGATGACGTCACTGGGCTGCCTCCTCCTCTCATCAAATTCTTGGGTTGGTTTATCGCCTCAACCCAAGGCTAAACTAATCGAAAGTCCAGCTTTTCGGTGTTCATGTTGACTCCTTCTTCATGAGTTTGTTCTTTGTTGTAGAAGCTCAGGTAGGGCTTCGTATTCTCGTCCGCATCATATCACCCCTTAGATCAGTAGTTGCCATAGCGGTTACGCATTAAGCATGCTAACCGCGGCGCCCACGTCTCACCAGAGCGAACACAAAGACATAGTAGAATAATTGGCCCGAATAGAACATCTCAACATCGTCTTTCACCTCTTTTCTGAAGATGATCGAATGATCGCTGCCCGTAGGTAGCGGCAAACCTATCGCCTGACAAGCTTGACGCTACCTACGAGATCTGTAGGAAGATTGTAGGAACACTATATTATTTCCAATTACGAAAGTTGCCATAGGGATACGTATCACCCTACCTCTTCATTGTAGCACACATCATACAAAAAGTCAATACTATTTATGCTAATTTTGCCAAAAACACAAGTTTACCGCAAAAATCTTCCCAGTTTTCCTAAAAACGTGCTAAAATAAGAGGTATATCTGGGTGTGGCGCAGCTGGTAGCGCGCGCGGTTCGGGACTGCGAGGTCGTCGGTTCAAATCCGATCACCCAGACCATTTTTAGTATTTTTCAAGCTTAATTCGATATTATATACTTAGCACAACGTAATTTAAGGAGGTCCCGTGCCACAAACCGCAAAAAAACCACAACCCAAGAGCAGCAATCTCTTTCGTTGGATAGCCTTTATCTTTTTGCTATTTATCTTTGGTGGTTTGATTGCGACTTTAGTTTCACCGCAAACAACAATCGACGAAGTCCCGCTCTCGGACGTTATCGCTAGAGCAAATGACGAAAACGGCAACATTGCAAAGATTACTGTTCTGGGCAACGATCTTAGAATTACCTTAAAGGGTGAAGATCGTGTCTCGCAAGTTTCGCGTAAAGACCCGTCGGGTACCCTCTATGAGCAGGGCTTAATTGATCAGTGTGCGAACTTAAATGGCGACGAGCTGACCGAATGTCAAAAGAAATACCCCACTATTGAATACCAAGAAGTTTCAAGCTTCTGGGATTACGCTCTGAACATCGCGATCATTGTTGTGCCGGTTATCGTTATCATTATTTTCTTTAATTCCATGATGCGTCAAGCGCAGTCGATGAACAATCAGTCGATGGGCTTCGGCAAAGCTAAAGCAAAACTCTACGGCCCAGACAAAAAGAAAGTCCTTTTCACTGATGTAGCAGGGAACGAAGCCGCAAAGCAAGACCTTGCTGAAGTAGTGGATTTCCTGAAAGAACCTAAAAAATATGAGAAGCTCGGTGCGAAAATCCCTCGTGGTGTTTTGCTAGCAGGCGAGCCAGGCACGGGTAAAACTTTGATGGCACGCGCCGTCGCGGGCGAAGCCTCAGTACCGTTCTTTAGTATTTCTGGTTCGGAATTTGCAGAAATGTTCGTTGGTGTTGGTGCATCGCGCGTGCGTGATCTTTTTGCCAAGGCAAAAAAGAATGCGCCTTCGATTATCTTTATTGATGAGATCGACGCCGTGGCACACAAACGTGATGCTCGAGGTGGCGCTGGCCGTGAAGATGAGCAGACTCTGAACCAAATCCTTGTCGAAATGGACGGCTTTGATAATGATTCTGGCGTAATTGTCATTGCCGCAACCAACCGTGTCGATATGCTAGATAAGGCTTTGCTCCGTCCGGGTCGTTTTGATCGCCACGTAAACGTTACTTTGCCAGAACGTAAAGATCGCCTCGAAATTCTCAATGTTCACTTCAAGAATAAGCCGAAAGCCAAGAACGTCGATCTTGATTCGTTGGCGGCGAAGACTGCTGGTAGTTCTGGTGCTGATCTTGCGAATATTGCAAACGAAGCCGCTATTACTGCCGCTCGCGAGGGTCATAAGGAAATCACTAACGCTGACCTCACCGAAGCTTTCGAACGTGTGGCAATTGGTCCAGAGCGCAAGAGTAAAGTCATGAACGATCAGGAGCGCCGACTCACCGCCTTCCATGAAGCTGGTCATGCCGTTGTCGGTCATGTCTTGCCAGATTCCGACCCAGTCCACAAGGTGACAATTATCCCGCGTGGGCGTACTGGCGGCGTAACTTGGTTCCTCCCGCCGGAAGATCGTAGCTATAAGAGTATCTACGAGCTGAAAGATATCCTTGCCCGTGCTATGGGTGGCCGGATTGCTGAGAAACTTATCTTCGGTACCGATGCTGTCACGACCGGAGCTTCGTCCGATCTTAAGAACGTTGCTGAACTCAGTAAAGAAATGGTCGTCGAAGAGGGTATGGGTTCGCAAACGCGCAACCTAGTTTTCCCAGACCAGAGTACCGGCTACTATACTATTACTACTAGCAAACCATATTCCGAAAAGACCGCTGAACTAATCGATCAAGAAGTTAAGCTGCTTTCCGACGAAGCTGCGAAACGTGCCGAAGCGGTCCTAAAGGCGAATATTCCGACTTTGAATCGCCTTGCCGAAGCTTTGCTTGAACACGAGACTCTTGAGGAAGAAGAGCTGAAGCCTCTCCTGAAGGATGCTAAGCTCCCTGCTGCTGCAAAGCTGCACTAAAGCCCCGTATTGGCCATTTTTGGCAATTTTTAAATAATCGTCAAAACTAGAAAATCGTACAGCTGATCGAATTTCGATTGAGTCCACCCCTGTTAACTCTTCGCAAAAATCGTACAGCTGTTCGATTTTTATATTTCTGGCCCTACTGTCAACCAAGAGCCAATTGATAGCAAAATGGCCAATTTTTGGCGAAAAATCCCTACTTTTTACGAAATTTGCCCGCCAAAAATAAGCCAAATATAGTAATAAAACCTGAAAAATGGCGAAAAACTACCCATTTTAGCCCAAATACCCACAATTTTGCAACAAAATGCTTGACATTTTTTTTTTTATTGCGTAAAATGGAAATTAGATATAAATTAAATATTGAGGAGATATCAAATGAAAAAGGCTCAAGTTTTGAGCGCTATCGCTTTAGCATTTGCACTCGGGTTGACCGTTGTCGCTCCAGTTGCAAACGTGAACGCTTTCACCGTCGAGGACATTGAAAAGAATGTCAAAGGTTCTGCGACCGAAGCTGAAGTTGCTGCTGCGGTTGCTGCTGTTAAGGCTACTTATCCTACCTATAGCAATTTGCTCACTTTGAGCAACTTGTTGGAAAAAATCGGCCCTGTTACTAGTGGTTTAACTAAGTATGACTTGGTTACTACTGTTAATGGTGACGTTACTACTCTCGACGTAGTGGATGACATCGTGACTGCTGTCAGTGACTCTGCTATTAAGAATAGTAAGGGTAGTGCTATTGACACTAGCAAGCTATATGTGGATGGGAACAAGACTTTCACGTATGTTGAAGTAATTAATAATGCCATTGTTGCCGCAAAAACAGCCAACAACTACGCAATCTACGAGAACATTTATAATGCTATCGAAGATAAGAATGATATCAATCTTCGCAAGGCAATTGCCGCCTATAACGAAGCCTACAACCAAAATGTTGATCGTGATGCGAATGTCACTGTAGATAACTTTGACACTACTAAAATTGCTAACTACGATAAATATGAAGCAGTCATTGAAGCTGTCGCAGCCGCTGAAGAAGCTGAAACTAACTATGATACATACTTTACTGGTTTAAGCAATGCCCTTAAGGCAAATGATGTCATGACTCCTGCTGGTCGTACCGCTCTTGCAGGCGCGTTGGCTACTACCAACCCAACAATTGCTAGCCTCGTTACTCTTACTGAAACTTCAACTAATCTGAACCCTAACTATGATATGTGGGTTGGTGCTTCAAATAGCGTGAAAGTTGCGGTAGAAGCTGCGGATAGTGGTAAAACTGACTTTGCTACTGAAAATAATTACAAACTTATTCTTGATATCGCTAAGGCTCTTAAGGTTGCTGTTCCTACTCCAGACAAGACTGCTGCTGAGATTGCACAGACTCTCGTCGGCTACGTTGCTCCAGACGACACTACCACCACTACTATCGAATCTGCTGATGGTTCTGTCTCGGTCAAGGGCGAACTACAAGCTGGTCTCGTAGTTGAGGCTAAGGAAGCTG
>CANEKB010000013.1 GCA_947427985.1 uncultured Candidatus Saccharibacteria bacterium | reverse complement strand
GGAACAGATCAATTCGGTGCGGCGAGAGTTGATGAATCTTGAGAGCATTGGGGTGATTCGGAATGAGACTTACGACAACAAGGTCTATTATGCAGCAAATATGAAGCATCCGTTTGCGCATGCGTTACAAGAGATTTTCTCGCCACGTAAGCCAGTAATTGCAAAAACGCAGGATGTGCGGAGACCAACAGTATCAAGTAGTTGGGATGAGTATATCAAGCCAGTGTCGCGATATCTTCGGGGGATGGCGTTGTTTAATCGGGCGCCAGGTCAGGACGGGATTGATCTTTTGATTGTAGGTGACGATAAGACGAAGAAATTGACGCGCTGGGCGCAGGTGGTGGAGCAAAAACAGGGGAAGCCGCTTGATTATGTGATTCTGGAGCGAGATGATTTTCTTTATCGAATGAGTGTAAAAGATCGGTTCGTCACGGAAATATTAGAGGCGGCAGAGATTTCAGAGCTATATGACCCAGAGGGAATTATTAAAGGTGATAATAGAGCAGGATTTTAAGAGAGGTAAGGAGAGATATGTTTGAAATTGAGAGTAAAAATCCAGATGAAATTATCCTAACAACGAAACAGGCGACGATTAAGTTCGACGTGGCGAATGAGACGATCGATGCGAATCTTGAGGTAGGGAAGATTGTTGGGCCGGGTGAGTTTGAGATTGGTAATGTTGCGATTCGGGGGATTGCGACGGGGGATAAGACTGTGTATGATGCAGTGATTGGCACGGTGCATATTGGGGTTATTGGTGGGATTGAGGAAGCGATTACACTGGACGAATTGGGCGTGGCAGACGTGCTTTGTACAAGCTCGGTGCGAGCAGTGCGCGAGATTGATCCAAAAGTAGTGATTGCGATGGGGAATATTGACGGAATGGTGACGGAACTGAAGGCGGCGCCACGAACAGAGAAGAAATATAAATTGAAAAATGCTGACGCTTTGCCAGCGGCGCTGGAAGTGATTGCGTTAACTTAGGAGAAAAATGAGCGGGGAGAGTATTTTGACACTAGTAATTATCTTCGGGGTAATTTTGGTGTCGATGGTATTGCATGAATTGGCGCATGGCCTAGTTGCGTATTGGTTGGGTGATGATACGGCGAAGGATGATGGGCGTTTGACTTTGAATCCGCTAAAGCACCTTGATCCAGTATTGTCGATTTTGTTGCCATTGATGATGTTTTTGTCTGGTGGAGTGGTGTTCGGCGGGGCAAAACCGGTGCCAGTAGATAGTCGAAAGTTAAAATGGGGGCCGTGGGGAATGGCGCTAGTAGCGATTGCGGGGCCATTAACGAACTTTGTTTTAGCGCTAATGGCGTTTTTGGTAGGGTATTGGACTGGGCTAATCACGGCGGATGGCGGAGCATTATATTATACAGCCTCGGGGATCTGGGGGACGATTGTGGCGCAGATGGTGATGGTGAACTTGGGTTTTGGGATTTTTAATTTGATTCCGATACCACCATTAGATGGGTCGCGGGTATTGTATGCGATTGCTCCAGACGGAGTACGAAGCGTAATGGAGAAAATGGAACGGACTGGGCTAATCGTTGTGATCTTGCTGGTGATTTTGTTCCCGAATATATTGTCAGCGATTATGGGCGGGGCAATGCAAGGGATTTTGACTGGGTTTTCGTGGCTGGTTGGGGCGTAAATAAGGAAAAGATAACAAACTAGACACCAATCTTTATCTTTTCTTTACTTCTTAATCCTCCCCTTGATTACCCTATGGCTAGACAACGGAGGGAGATACCAAAAATTCTGCGTGTATCATCCCAGGACGGATGGGTATCGTTTGTCACTATCCAGAGAAAGGGGATTTGAGAAGACCACCAGTCACTTTGCATAGCAGAAGAAACTATCATGGCAGAATCGATATCTTGCCCAATCTCGGCCAGGTAATTCTTCTCAACGATTGCGTACCCGCTGCGGACGAAACCCGCTCCCAGTTTTCAAAAAATGAGAGCGCAAAGTTGTACTTTTCTTCGTCCGCAGCGGGTATATGCGGAGAGTTATAGACGATGCATCGATGCATATGGGATTCGTAAACTATATGTGGGCTAAAAGTTCCAATGTTGGCGGTTCAGAAGATATAAATGGGGCCAACCGCTTATTGATTACTAGGGAAACAGATGCTTCTTCTGTTGCTCAGCGTCTTTGGGGCTTCTCCCTCCGTTGTCTAGCCATATAGAGTAATATATAAGGGAGGATGGAGAAGGTTAAGGATTAGCGTTTATCAATAAGACTGTAAACACCCTGTAGAACGAATTTAGTGCCGATACCGAAAGCTAAAATCAGCAAAAGTATAGGGATGATTAAGATTGGAAAGCCGAGCATGCTCGGCTTGTGTTGGAACTGTTTCCTTCATGAGATGATTATAGCATAGGATAAAAAGGTATGCTATAATAGAGGTGACCCTAGAGGCGGCATGATTTTCCTGAATAATCATGTTTTGGGATTTCGTGGCTCATTTCCGTGGAAATGTCGCATAAGATTTTACCCACCTTGTCTTTATAACAAGGAAAACATCGTCTCTAGGGCTTTTGGATGCCTTTTCGCTACTACTTTGTCGATTTTTCCAGTACATTGTATGTATAAAGTCGCCTCTTTACATGTTTTGAATTTGCCTTGTATTAGCCCAAAATAACACCTAAAAGGTCCTACAAATATGATATAATGATTATAGTTAGAAATTGGTTTATTTAGGGAAGATTGTGAAACAGCGAATTCGAGTTGCTGGGATTATTCAAAAAGGCGCAGAAGTTTTAATCATGAAGAAGGTGCAAGGTCGGGTTGATGGGATTCCGACCTGGGAGATACCGACTGGAAAGATTAAGTTTGGCGAGCAGCCTGAAGAGGCAATGGATCGAATGTTGGAAGAATATCTGGGGGTGGAAGTGGCCGAAAAGACGACTTTGAAGGATGTGGTGACGTTCTTGGCGCCACAGGGGTCAAGCCAGTTGAGCAATCTTTATATAATTTATGAAATTCGGCTTGGTGCGGATACGAAGATTAGCCCGCAGGAGCGCTACACAGCTTATAAATATATCAAGCCGGAAGAAATGGCTAGCTATCATTTGGATGAAGCCAGTATCACGACACTGGAGATTGAAGGCCGCGAGGGGATGCGGGGGTCGAACTATAAGGACGTGGCGAATAGCGCGACGGTTTATGTTGATGGTAGTAGCCGGGGAAACCCGGGCCCATCTGGAGTGGGTTATCATATTGTGGGGGAAAATGGCGCGGTGTTGGCGAGCGGAGGCGAATTTATTGGTTTCGCAACGTCACGAGTGGCGGAATATCATGCACTTAGGGCAGGTTGCCTCAGAGCGATTGAACTAGGGTTAAAATCAGTACGCTTTGTAAGCGATAACCTAATGATGGTAAATCAGATGAATGGTATCTATAAGGTAAAAAACCGTGATTTAATGTCGATTTATGACGATATTCAAGGCCTTTTGAAGAATTTTGAGGCCTGTGCGTTTATCCATGTAGCTAGAGAACATAATACGAAAGCTGATGCGAGAGCGAATGAAGCGATTGATCGGCAGTTTAATGAAGAAGAGTGTTAGGGTAAAGCTTTAACTCGTCGGGGTCTTCTATGCTTAAGCTTGGAAAAAGTTGTAGGATATGATACAATATGGATGAGCCTGAAAGACAACCGCTTGTTCGCAAGAGGAAAGTCCGGGCAGCATAGAGCATGATAGTCGCTAACGGCGACCGCCCGAAAGGGTAGGGAAAGTACCACAGAAACTTATACCGCTTGATGGTTTTGGCCATTGAGTAAGGGTGAAAAGAGTGAGGTAAGAGCTCACAGCGTTTCATGGCGACATGAAACGGGGGCAAACCCTATCAGCTGCAAGGAGTGCTAGAGACCTTGGCTCGAGGATGCACGTTTACCGCTGGAACCATGGAGCAATTCATGGTCTAGATAGATGGTTGTCGGTTCTCCGAGAGGGGAATTACAGAACCCGGCTTATTGACGGCTCATTTTTTAGATAATTTCTGGGGGGGGTAGAGCGCATAGCTAACCCAAAAAATCCGTGGTTTTTAGCTACGGATTTTTTAGACATAATAAGATTGTTCAGACTTAAATTATTTAACCAAGCCTTTTTTCTTGAGTGTACGCAAAGTAGAGGCAGCAACGTTAACCTTGAGCTTTTGCCCGTCAACGATTAGGGTCTTTTTCTGAACATTTGGCTTAAAAACTTTACGGGTTTTGCGTTGCGAGAACGAAACGTTATGACCGTACATTTTGCCTTTACCACTGATTTCGCAGACTGCCATTATTTGGTCTCCTTTACCGTATTGACGACGGCTTTAAAAGCTTCAGGCTGATTAACAGCAAGCTCAGCAAGGATCTTGCGGTCAATTGTGACACCTTTTTGTTTGAGGCCGGACATTAGCTGGGAATAGGAAAGACCGAGCTCGCGCGAAGCGTTATTGATACGGGTAATCCAGAGCGCGCGCAAATCGCGTTTGCGGTTGCGGCGATCGCGATATGAATAACGAAGGGATTTAATGACGCCCTGTTTTGCTAAGCGGAAACTGCGGGTGCGGTAATGTTGCATCCCCTTAGCGGCGTCTAAAGTTTTCTTATGTTTGGCCCGTGCAGGCACACCACGTTTAACTCTCATCTTAGACTCCTAATGCAGTTTTAACATTTTTAGCAATTTTGCCATTCACAAAAGCAGCAGTTTTCATGTTGCGTTTGCGGGCTTTAGATTTTTTGGCAAGAATGTGGTTGCCGTAAGCACGCTCACGAGCAAGTTTACCGGAACCGGTAATCTTGATACGTTTCGCGGTGCCTTTATGCGTCTTGAGTTTTGGCATAAAAGTTCCTTTGTTGCTTAGATTGTATTGAAGCTTTAAGCCTAAATGCAAGATAAGCTATTAATTGATATTAAAAGAGCGATTAGCTGGCCATGGAAGTAGGAATTACTTCTTCTGAACCTTCGCTAATAAAAGAGGGAATACCTCTGTTGTTGTCAATCTTACAACGACTCCTTCTCTGGTATATTATTTCTTGCGAATACTGATAGAGAAGTTACGTCCAGCAAATTGAGGCTTACCTTCTTGGGCGATTTCAAGGTCTTCAGAAATGAGCGCAAGAATCTTATCAAGCATAGCTTGTCCGAGTTCTTTGTGAGCCATTTCGCGACCACGGAAAATAACCATGATCTTAACGCGATCGCCATCGTCGAGAAAGCTTTTTATTTTGCGAACTTTGATGTTAAGGTCGTTGTCACTGATTTTAAGGCCAATTTTCATCGTTTTGAGCTCGGATTGTTTTTCGCGAGCTTTTTTACGGTTTTTGGCTTCTTCTTTCATCTTCTGATATTGGTATTTACCCCAGTCGATGACTTTGACAACCGGTGGATCGGCATTTGCAGAAATTTCTACTAAGTCGACTCCTTGTTCTTTGGCGATAAGTTGCGCGTCGCGGCTAGACATGATGCCTAGTTGCTCGCCATTAGCTCCGATTACGCGGACAGAAGGGTAGCGGATTTCTCCGTTAAGTTTGGTGCGTGATGTTTTACTAATGATTAGCTTCCTTTCGTTGTTAGAACTTACCTTATTATAACAAAAGAAGAGTTTCGGCGCAAGAGGTTTTACGGGGAAGCTGACTGAAAAGCTTGAGCATAGCTATCTCTGTAATGATTAAGCGTGATATTGTCTCATATGGGTACTGTAGAAAAGTTGTTCGGACTATAATTTTTGTGATCATAAGCCTCTTAAAATAATTGTTGTCGAAATGACAACGCTTCAGAAATTTGTTCAGGTTTCACCTCTGTTAAATTGTCTAAATCTGCAATAGTTTGAGCCACTTTTATGACTTTAAAGTAAGCTCGTGCAGAAAGATCGAGTTGTTTGGAAGCGGTAGTTAATAATTTGCGCGCGGAAGAGGTTAGATGGACAAAACGAGGTATATTTTGAGCAGTTAGAGAGCCGTTATATAGGCTAGATTGGCCGTAGCGCATAGTTTGTCTCTGAAGAGCTTCTGTAATAGTATTTTTGACAAAGCTGTGTTCAGGATGCTTTTTATCTGTCTGAGTATTTTTGACAGGAGATAGGGTACCTAGATCTTCGATAGGAACTTTTTCGACATTTACGATGAGATCTATACGGTCTAGGATTGGGCCAGAGATCTTCTTGCGGTAGCGTTCGATGTTGTGTGGGGAGCAAGTACAGATATGGTGGGGGTCATTGTAAAATCCACAAGGACAGGGGTTCATGGTTGCGACGAGCATAAAATCAGCTGGATAGACTATGTGTTGGTTGGCGCGGTCGATAGAAATAGTTTTATCTTCGAGTGGTTGACGGAGAGCTTCGAGAACATCTCGGGAGAACTCGGGAAGTTCGTCAAGGAAGAGTATGCCATGGTGAGCAAGGGAAATTTCGCCCGGTCTGGCGTAGGGCCCTCCGCCAATGATAGAGATGCTACTAGCGGTGTGGTGCGGAGCACGAAAAGGACGCTTAAAGCAAACCTGATCGGTATGGGAGTGGAGAGAATGGATTTTGGTGATAGCAATGGACTCTTCAGGGCTTGGGCAAGGAAGTAGGTTGGCGGCGACGCGAGCGAGCATAGTTTTGCCCGCGCCAGGCGGTCCAGAAAGAAGGATGTTATGGCGCCCAGCGATGGCGATATGAAGAGCACGTTTAGTGAGGGTTTGACCGTGAACGTCGTCAAGAAAAGGCCCGTTATTATCTGTTTTAGTACTTTTGACATAATTTGGTTCCGCGGAGGTGGGAGTATCGTGTTGAGATGGTTTTGTCGCTCGGGGAACAGAGAGGGATTTGGTACCTTTAAGATGGAGTAGGAGATCAAGAAGGTTAGTAATACCTATGACGCAAGCGTTTTTTATGAGGGAAGCTTGTGGGAGATTTTCGTAGGGAACATAGATCTCACGAAAACCGGCAGCATAGGCAGCCTCTACGATATTAATAATTCCGCGGACAGGTTTAGCTTTGCCGTCCAGCGAAAGTTCGCCGACAAATAATCGATCTCTTACATCAGCGGGGAGAATTTGCCCAGCAAGCGTAAGAATATTGAGCGCTATAGGGATATCAAGATGAGAACCGTCTTTAGTGAGTTCGGCTGGAGCGAGATTAATAGTGACTTTTTGGTCGGGAAAGAGAAGTCCAGAGTTAGTAATGGCCGAACGGACGCGCTCACGGGCTTCAAACACGGTTTTATTTGCCATGCCTACGATACTAAACCCGGGTAAGCCACGATTAGTGTCGCCTTCAACTTCAATGAGCTTACCAGTGTAGCCATAGGGAATGGCGGAATGAATTTTTGCAATCATGAAGCGAGTGTAACAAAAAATTTTCAAAAATAACAAGCATAAACATGTAATAAAATATCAGAAAGCCATTTTTACTCTGTTTCTGTAATTTTTACAATAGAAGATTGAACACAAAAGTTAAACGTATACGATACCAGAAAGTTGGCAAGCATTGCGTAACATGAATATGAGTAAGAAAATTAAGAATAAAGGCTTTAACGATTAGACAAAAGGTCGAAAATATGAAGATAGGTTAGCTACGGTATAGTTTCGATATTTGCGTATTTTTAACAACATTACAATGAAATGGTAGATTCAACAGGTAACATTTAAGGATAAATGAAATAGAAATGTTGTTGTAAATTTTACATGTACAGATGGATATTGGATGAATAGACAAAAACGAGTGCCAGATATTCCGTAAGAACGCAAGCATACGAAAACTGAATAATTATTTTCTACATGAACAGCGAATAACAGGGAAAGAAATGCTTGCGGTTCTAGAAAAGGTTTGATATAATGAGACTAGTTGGGGCTGACAAAGCTTAGACGGATTATTAACAGATACCAAGCACGACGATTGATACCGTAAGTATTGAAAAAGTGAAAAGAACACTGCAAAACATGTGCTTTATGCACCTGTTTACGCCTAAGATATAATTTTTAATAGGCTGGTCTGGCGCGTAGTTACCGTAGGCGGCAGATTATTAGAATTACGGTGATAAGGCAAAGCCTTGATCGCACTTTGCTCGAAAAATTAGATTAGAGCGCTCACAGTTTTGTTCTTTGCAGCTGTGAGGTTACGCTGACGAAACAAAGAACTATGCGTGTAGAATGGCATTTTGAAGATTTTTCGGACCCGGAGGCAGTATCCGGCAGCTCCACCATTGGATTTAGTGTTTGATTTTTTAAATTATTTATTGTGAAAAAATGAGCGGGGATATTGGTGTTTTTATTCTATTGTTGTGGATTTTACAACGTTTGGGAGGAATCCGAATTATGAGCGGCATAAAAAGGCATATGTATATGCTTGTGGAAAACTCGCACAAAAGTCATAAAAAATTTGTTCAAAAAGTTGTTGACGTAAGCATTTTTGGGTAGTATTATAGAGATAGTTCTTGAATACAAAATTTATTCAGGAACCAAAAATAAACATAGCCAAAATAACTCCACACTCTACGAAAGACCGGTTTTCCTCGCAGTTACCGGTCTTTTTCTTGGTCTAAGTTGATGCGGGATAGGACGATTACAAGACTTAGGATAGCGAAAAGTACAATATCGCCTTGGGCGAATTTTTTATGTTATGACATATTTTGACTGGGTTTTCTTGGCTGGTTGGGGCGTGAATAGGGAAAGCTAATATATCCTTAGGTTTAGATTAATTCTAGACTTTCCTCAACCTGGGTGAGCCTCTCTGAATCGAACCTGCTAACGCAGGCCGTGATTCAGACCCGGCTCAGCCCGAGCGATCGTAGTCGCATGGTTTCAGAAAGTCTAGAATTAATCTAACCCATACACTATCATTTATCTTTTCCTTCATCCTCCCTTGATTACTCTCTATGGCTAGACAACGGAGGGAATAACCCCATCTACGACCATTATTCTGATTGGACGCTAAAATATTGAATTCTTTAATAAAAAGGTTTCGGCTCCAATTGGCTTGAGTGTGAGAAGTGCTTGGCCATGAGTAATCATATATCCCGACCGATGAAATAATCCCGCTGATCGGGTATACCTCTCCGCTGCGGACGAAGAAAAGAGGAGTCAATGTGCGGTACTAGAATAATACGGCGTGTAGCAAGGGAAACTTAAAATTAGTGAACGTTGTAAGAAAAACCAGAAAAATTGGAGAAGTGTTGTATAGATAACAACAGATAGCGAATAGAGAGGGGAACGTCGTTGTAATACTTACAATTTGGAGCAAAACGGAGATTTTTAGTGTTGTGAAAAATACAACGGCAAAAAGTACCGTTAGAACAGAGGTAAAACTAATATTGTTGTAGAAAATACAACATATTTTGGCGAAATAGTATTGCATTTTTTACATAAGCATGATAAGCTGGAGATAGTTCAATCAAAGAACACAAAAAACAACAAATAAAAATGCAACTTAAAAATTAACGATTATAACGGAGTTGTTCCGCGAGCGAAAAGGTAATTTCTAGCCATAAATTACACTTTTCTAGGAATTGCCTAAAGCTTGCGGAGCGACCAGAACGGTGATCTGAATCTTGGGCCTGAGACTGTGAAGCCTGAGGCGTTACTGTTTTATTTTCGCGGAAGGCACAAGGGATAAAATTCTGACTAAAAGCCTGGAGTTTATGTAACTTTCATAGTGAGGACGCATTGCTTTGGACGGGGAAGGATAGAATCCACTTAGCCTAAATGAAGAGTTCTTGAGGTTTTAGGATTTCAAGAATAAGCGAGAAACTCTTAGCGGAGAATTAGAAGGCTGAAAGAGGCTGTGATTCGATGAAGCTAAGACAACGACGGTAGTTTGACGTGAATAGATTTTAGGAATAGCTTGATTATAGCTTTGCCGAGATAGTAAAAAGAGTGTGGGATATCAGAATTTCCAAAGACAGACTTAACAGATACGAGAACTATCAATGCAGATGACGAGCTTAGATGAAGTCTATGGATCGTCTAGAGAAGGTTGGATTGCCGTGGACATAAGTTACAAACTTAAGCGTTAGCTTATGGGAGTAAATGATGTCCGAAGAGGAAACTCTGTAAACCCGAAGAAAGACCAAGAAGGGCGATATCTCTAGAAGAGTCGATAGTGTAGGCGAAGTAAAGATCGGTTATGCTTGAAATACTCTGAGATAACGCTTTGGTCTGGAGGGAATGGGAGTTCCAAAGCAAAAACCGGAAGCTAATCTTGTTAGTACATTGAAACAAAAATAAAAACAAATAGCGGAAGGTATGACATATGCCCCACAGATGTGGAGCGGTCAAATAGGAGTGGGTGGAGTTGTGGCCTAAAGTAACGATGTTTAAACTGCCAGATAACTCGCCCATCTCCTCCTGAAATCTAGAGAAGGCGCCACGATGTGCCGGTTTTCGCTGGATTTTTGGCGACAGCTAGGAGGTACCACGACGTATCAATGCTGTCGAAGAGGGAAATTCGCTGTATTCAAGTTTCGGCTATGCTTGAAAATAGAGAATTTTCGAAAAAACTTATCCTTGTAAAACGAAACGAGATCGGTCGTTTTAAGGTAATTCTTCTTGAGCCAGAGGTGTAAAGTGGGGGACTTATGAGAATACAAAGCGATGTCATAGTTAAATCGTAGTGTTCTGGTTAAGTTTGTATGTGGTATAATGAGGTTATGCCAAAACATCTGGTTCTAGTCTTGAGTCTTCTTGCAGCGGTAATTTTGTTGACGATGCTGAATTTTGTCACCCCGGCGGGCGTTGGCCCTCTCGGGGTTTTGCTACTTTTTGTGCTATTTTATATTTTGATGTTTGGTATATCATTCTTTGTAGTGAAGGTTTTTATGAAGGCAACAGGGAAGCAGGTTGTACGGAAGAGTTATATCTATGCGGCGGTGATTGCGTTTGGACCGATTTTGCTGTTAGCATCAAGGTCTTTGGGAACGGTTAGTCTACTAACGGTAGGGGCGATTATCATGGCGGTATTCCTAGCATGTTTCCTAGTAAACAAAAGAGCGTAGTTTTGGGGCAGAGTTTTGTATAAAAAAGTTATACAAAACTCTGTTAAAGCTTATGGATATATGTTAGAATAAGCTTATGATTGGTCGTGATGGGAATAAACAGAGCGCTGAGCAGTGGACAGAAGAGATTGAGGCGGTAACGAATGCCGCTGTGGCTAAAAATGCGGCGGAGGGCGGTCTGTCAGTAGGGGAGAAAACGACCGACAATCTTAGAGTGGATGGGATTGAGCTGGGACGGAAAGCCATTAGCACTATGGATGTGCGAGTGCTAGAAGGTGAGAGAGGAATCGGGGGCGAGGGCTCGTTTAGAAATGATAATCCTGATACGAGAGCGTTAGGAAGTGGCGCGGCGATTTTGGGGGCAGCAGAGCGAGTGCAAGAGATGGCAGAGCGTGACAATGGTTATGGTGGGGAGTACAAGCCAGGAGTCTCGACAGTAGGTGAGGAAAGCAAGACCGAGATGGAAATGCGGTTGGCACAGGACGCGGAAAACTTGTGGAATGAAAATAATCCGAAGGGGGACAGTGACGCACGAATTGTAGCAAAGAGCCAGGAGGAACATGGCAAAGCCGCAGCGGCGGAAGTTGGCAATTTTTTGGCGAAAAAGAGTTTTACGGTAAGTGATCTTGTGGGGTGGTACAGCGAACGACAGAATGCAGCGTTATTGGATATGGAGAACCCGCATCCAATCGGGAGTCGAAACTAGATGTTGTGGCTCGGGGTTGTGATTGTAGTAGCAGTGGTGATCGCTTCGATTGTGGTAGCGGTCGTACTAAGCCAGCGGAGAAAAGCTAAGGATTATGAGCGGGGCTTAAAAATGATCCCAATGCTAATCCACTTGCCGCCATCGACTGATGATATTCAGACTGGTGGACGGGATGAGCGCGACGTAGTAAATGAGGCCTTGAGCCAAGCGCAGGTTATGTATTCGATCATTTCTTCGACGCTGAAAAAGGGGTTTGATGCACGAGTTTACGGTCAGAGACATATTTCTTTTGAGATTGTAGCTGCGAACGGGTTTATTAAGTACTATGCTGTGGTGCCAGCAGTGATTACGGAGACCGTAAAACAGGCGGTGATTTCGGCGTATCCATCAGCTCGACTGGAAGAGATTGAGCAGGATAGCATCTTTGCGAAAGACGTTACAACCGATACGGTTGCTGGTGGACAAATGAAGCTAAAGAAAGAGTTTGTCTATCCGATTAGTACATACGAAGATAGCCAGCGTGATGCAAGTCTAGCGCTACTCAATGCGATGTCGGGGACGAAGAATGGCGAAGGGATTGCATTACAAATCATGTTTAGGCCAACGGATGGGAGTTGGACAAAAATTTCGGATGAGCGAGCAAAAGATTTGCGCAAAGGCAAGAAAAGCTCGGGCGGGCGAACAAATATTTTAAGCAAAATCGTTACGGAAGGCGGATATCTCGTGAAGGACGTGATGGTGGCGTTTTGGCATCCACCAGAGGAACACGAACATGATAAAAATGAGAATAAGGATGGGATCAGCAATCTAAAGCAAGAGGAGATTGCGGCGATCGAGAAAAAGACAAAGAGCCCAGGTTTTGAGACAATGATTCGGGTGGTGGCGAGTAGTGCCGAGAAGGCACGCTCAGAGGCGTTGTTGAGTAGCGTAACAGCAGCGTTTTCGCAGTTTGATTCGCAGAGCTATAATGGGTTCAAATATGAGGAAGAGAAGGATGCGCGCCGACTGGCGGTAAATTTTGTATTCAGAATCTTCCCAAGAAGCGAGCGAACAAATATTTTGAACAGTGTAGAGATGGCATCTCTGTTTCACCTCCCAGCGCAGAACGCAATTCCGACATCACAAGTAGAACGACAGGCGACAAAACAGGTTGAGGGACCAGCGAAGCTGGTCGAAGATGGTGTACTACTCGGGGTGAATGAATTCCGAGGGAAGAAGAAAGAAATTCGACTATCAGACAATGACCGGCGGCGTCATACTTACGTAATCGGTGCTACGGGTATGGGTAAGTCGGTGTTGCTGACGAATATCGCCTATCAGGATATGCTTGAAGGGCGAGGGTTTGCCTTTATCGATCCGCACGGGGATGCGGCAGAGCTTCTGATGAGTAAAGTACCGGAGGATCGGATTGACGATGTGGTGTATTTTGATCCAGGCGATATGGAACATCCGGTGGGGATGAACATGTTTGAGTTTACTTCGGAGGATCAGAAGGACTTCATCGTACAAGAGGGGATTTCGATGTTGACGGGGCTGTTCGATCCAAGCAACCAGGGGTTCTTTGGGCCGCGTGGGCAGCATATGTTCCGAAATGCGGCTTTACTCTTGATGTCGGACCCGAATGGAGCGACTTTTATCGATATTCCGCAGTGTTTTACCGATCCAGAGTTTGTGAAGAGTAAGCTAAAATATGTGACGGATAAGGCGGTTTATGACTACTGGACAAAGGAATTCCCAGCCTCACAGAAGTCGAATGACGCTGGCGAGGTGATTACTTGGTTTACTTCGAAATGGGGGCCGTTCCTTAGTAATACGACGATGCGAAATATCTTGGGTCAAACCAAGAGCGGTTTCAATATTCGGGAAATTATGGACAATAAGAAAATTTTCTTGGTGAACTTGTCAAAGGGTAAACTGGGCGATATTAACTCAAATTTGTTAGGTATGATCCTGGTGATGAAGTTCCAGCAGGCGGCGATGAGTCGGGCGGACATTCCGGAAGACGAACGGAAGGATTTTTGTCTGTTTGTAGACGAGTTTCAGAATTTTGCGACCGAGAGCTTTGAGAGTATTTTATCTGAGGCGAGGAAATATCGGTTGAATTTGCTACTGGCTAACCAGTTTATGACGCAGTTAACAGATAAGATTCGTGAAGCGATTTTGGGTAACTGTGGTACGATTCTGTGCGGACGCGTAGGTGTGACCGATGCGGAGCTGATGGAGAAGGCTTTCCAGCCAGTATTTAGTGCGGAAGATTTGCATAAACAGGGAAACTTCCATGCAATCGCGACGGTGATGATGTATAATTTGCCGAGTTCGCCGTTTACGATGAGCTTAGTTCCACCGATGGGAGAGGCAAAACCAGAATTGCTTGAAACGATGCGAGCATATTCGGCGGCGAAGTATGCAAAGACACGCGAAGAGGTCGAGGAAGAGATTAAGAAGCGCTGGCAGGCTGAAGAAAAGGCGGCGAAAGAAGCAGAAAAGAGCAGTAATACTGGGCCAATAGGGGAACTAGAGAAGGTACAAGCAGTAGATGAAAAAGAGAGTTTCCTCGACGCTTGGAAGAAAAAGAAGGCACGGATGGGGATGGGCGAAGAGAAACTGGCGGATGGTAATGGAACCGACCATAAAACCGCCTCTACGAGCTCGCAGGAGGTCGCAGAAGGCCGTTTCGACGAGAAAGTAGATAGTGATGGCTCTGCGGAAGAAAAAGCCGCTGGAGACGATGCTGAGGGCGCTAGCGGGCAGAAACAGAGTGGCGAGATGGTATTTAAGATTGAACGAAAGAGGGGAGACAAATAAACATGGACAAAAATAACAGAGATAAAACCGAACAGGTGTTCGGGAAAAATTCGGTAGAAATAGGGGAGAATTTTCAAGCAGAAGCGGCAACGGCGGAGAGTGACAAGCAGGAGCGTAATGTTATAAATAGGCAGATTACGGAGGAGCAGGCGAGATTATTGCTTGAACAGGATAAGTTTGAAACCGAACAGCGGATGAAAAAAGCTAGCACTCACAAGAAGAAAGTGCTAACGCTTGTCATTGGCGCGGTGATTTTCTTGGTAGTAATAGGGGTGGCGATGTGGTTGATCGTAGAGAACAGGAAGGTAGAGAATGAAGCAGAGGCCGGGAAGAGTGAGGGGGTTACTGTAAGCGGGGTGATAGATGAAGATGAAAGAGTAGATGGCGGTAAAAGTTCTTGGAATGAAGGTATGGAGTTTTGGCAAGGGAATTCTAGGGGTTGGTCTTTCTTGCCGGTTAAGGAAGTTAAATAAGGGAGGAAACAAACATGGAAAATAAACGTAAACTATATATCGATGAGATGAGAGAGGAGCCGAAAGTTGCCCCTATGGCCTCACAGGAAGCCGCAGAAGGCAGCCCTGACGAAAAAGTGGGAAGCAGTAGCGGTTTGGGTTCGGCAGGGCCAGAAACGACTGCTACGAGCGTAGGAGAGGCTGCAGGAGGCGTGGGAGGGGCGATTGCAAGTACTGGAGCGCAGCCGGTGATAAGCGGAAGCGCTCTGGACGGAAAAGAGCGGACAGAAGCTGAAAAGAAGGGGTTAAAACAGACGATGGCGAAGGTGCCGAAGAAAACTTGGGTCTTGGCGGGGATTTTGGCAGTAGTGGTGATAGGGGCGATTGTAACAGTGGCTTTGATGATGGGCGGCGGTAGTTCAAGTAACTCAGGCAACAAAAAGCCAGATACAAGCATAGGTGATAACTCCGGTAATAATGATGACAAGCAAGATCCGGATGAACCGGGGGACGAGGGCGATGGTGAGGAAGAAGAAAAACCGGGCGATGAGATGATTACCTTGAGTACAGGTGATGCGCGAGTGCAAAAATTATATAATTATTTTGCAAAATTAGGGTTTGCGTCGGATTTGGGGCAGTTGGCGGATTTTTATCAGAATCGAGGATCGTTTTCGGGAGAGTTGAGCGATTTAGTGATGTTGGATGTGGCGTTGGCAAATCTGGAAACTGAGCGCTGTGCGATTCAGCCGACCGATGATAACTTGATGCAGCGCTACGAAAATTGGGTTGGTTCGGGAGACCAGTTACCGTCGGTCGAACTGTTCCAAGCGATGTATAATATGGGGTGTTATAGTGGCCAAGCAGTGCGCGATAAGGTGAAAGAGATTTTTGGTAAGGAATTGCAGCTAAGCGATGAGACTTTGGCAAGTCTAGCGAACCCTTATTTTGGCTATGATGCGGCTAATGATGAGATTTATAGTATGAATCTGGGGCGGGGTGGAGTGTTCCCAGAGTTTGAGCGGAAGCTACTAAAAGCTGAGCGTGATGGCGAGCGGATGTATCTTTACGAAACCGTGAGCGTGATGGTACCAGGGGCGGGGAATTTGATTAGCATTTATGACAAGTGTATTATGACTAGGAACGAAGAAGCGGATGAAGCTAACGGTTGTAATACGGAAGATTATCAGTGGCAGACGGGGCAGACGCGATTCCGCTGGGTGTTTAAGCGGACGAACGCGGGGAATTATGTTTTTGAGAAAATTGAGCGCGTAGAGCGAGAATAGGAGACAAAAAATGGAAAACAAAGATAAACAATTCATTACTGGTTTAGAGAACAATCTGGATGAAATCAGAGCCGAGCAGGCGGCTGGGGCAAAGGTTGAGGGGGATTTGGCGGGGGCTGGACAGAGTGCAACGGCAGCGCAAGGGACGCCGAATACGGCGCAAGAGGTGCCGACTATGAACACGGTGGCGTCGGGGCAGGGTGCGCCGACTATGAATGCGGCGCCGACTGGGGATTTTTTGACGCCGGCGGAGGAACAGGCGCAGAAGGCACAGTTGGCTGAGAAACGAGGCGTGAATGTACCACTGATTGTATTAATTGCAATTGTGATATTGGCATTAGCAGCGGTGGCTGGGATGGCGGCGACGAAATTGCTGGGAAATGATGAGCAGAAAGAGCCAGGAACAAGCATAGAGGGCGGCGGGGCAACCGATGGGGGCGAAGGGGACGGCGATGCTGGGGACGATGATTCGACGGATATCGAAGAGCTGGCGGTGGATGATGAGGTGGTGCAGAGGTTGTGGCATAATTTTGATATTATCACGGATCCATGGTCGCAAACAAAACATTTCTATATTGTGGAAGGGGTGGCGCAGGGAAATGTGGACAATATGCTGATGACAGCAGTAGCACTGAGCCAACTCGAGCAGAAGCCGGAGTGTGCTGGGGATTATACGCTAGGTGAGGATCCGGAATACTCTTTGAGCCAGTATGGTTGTTACGATGTGGAAGCGTTGCAAGCGAAGGTAAAGGAGATTTTTGGCAAGGAGATTGAGCTAGCGACAGGTGGGGAGATTCTGAATTATATTAATTGTCATGGTTGGACCCTGAGTGAGGAAAATAACGAAATTTATGATTCAATTGGGCCTGGTTGCGGTGGGGCTTGCACCCCGGTAATTAAGCGCGAGATCGAGAAAGCAGAACGTTCGGGTGATAATATCTACATCTATGAGTTGGCGTATATGGAATCGTGTGAGGGGATTTATCATTTAGGAACTGAGAAGAACACCTACGAGAAAGAAGGAGAGGCGGTTTTGGCATTGGATAGCCTGAAGCTGGGCGAGGCGATTGCGCAAGTGACAGAATATGATGAGTATGGCTTTCCGACTGGTACGGTTAATCCGGAGGGCTATCGTGATCAGTTTGATGAGTTTAAATGGACCTTTACGAAAAATGCGGAGGGGAATTACGTTTTTGCAGGGCTGGAGCGGTTATAAGGTAGGAAGTAGCGGAAATGGCGAAGAAAAGTCAAGAAACGGCGCTGGAGCATTGGGGTAGTGAGGAATTGCTGGGGATGGCGCCGATGGCGCAGAAACCGCAAGGAGAGGACGCTGCGAGCTCGCAGGAAGCGGCCAATGAGGTTCCTAGCGTCGAAGTGGGGTCTGTGGGCGGCACGGGAGAGGAAGCTCCGGAAGAGGCTTTTAACGAGCTGAAAGAGCCGGTTTCTGAGGTGTCAGGGGAGACTATGGCAGGGGAGATGTTAGCGTATAAGGTAGACGAACCTCGCGTGTCTGGTGACAAAAAA
>CANEKB010000012.1 GCA_947427985.1 uncultured Candidatus Saccharibacteria bacterium | reverse complement strand
CAGAAAAGCCTGCACTTCCTCAGAATAAAAAGTAAAAACTTTTTCTTCACTCGGAAGCTTGGCTTTTCATCCTCCCTTGATTACTCTATGGCTAGACAGCGGAGGGAGAAGCCCCAGTGGTGTAGAATATTTCTAAACGATGGATCTGTGGTATTATTGACTTGATCAAGGTAAAATACTGCTCCAAGCGTAGAGGCGGAACTAGTGTAAAAGGCCATAGCCTCACCAATATTCCAGATAAATTCCTTATTAGCGTGTAGATGTCCGCAGCGGGCACACGAGTATAATCATTAGCTTCCCTGCTGCTTTTGTCCAGCCTGGACGTTATTTTCAATACTGGTCTAGTAGCAACATAAATGGCCTTGCTAGCTATCTAGAAAATACAGATGGAAGTAATACGTTATATCGCAACTCTTTAAACAGCTGGGGCATGTCCCTCCGTTGTCTAGCCATAGAGTAATCAAGGGAGGATGAAGAAAGGTTTAATTAATCAAAATTGTCTGGGCTATTATAACGGAGGAGCTAGATAATGCTTGGCTTGTCGAGTGGATCTGGCCGCCGCTTAGTTTCAAGCCAGTCCGGTACGTCGGTGAACTTAATTTCAGGACAATAGTTGATGTCTTGACTGGTGACATCGTAATAGAGATTATAGACTTGGTCAACCGAGCCAAAGAGTGCGTCATCCATTTTGAAACCGAGTTTTGCAGCAACTTCTTCGACAGCAGCTTCACTGGGGCCCTCAATTTCCACAAAGCTGGGAATCCAGGGCCAAGTATCAATATCGATTTCGACATCATCAATGCGCCATTCTTCACGATAAGTTTCTTGCTCAGCTTTTGGCTTGAGGCCGATGGCTTTGACAAAATTAAGAGCTTCTTCGTAACTATCTACAGTCAGGCAAATTTCTTTCATGCCGGAGAGGCTAAGGCTATCAAGATGCTTGTAGCTCATAGTGATTCGGTTGCCCTCGTCGCGCACGCGTACGAAGGAATGGTCATCAATGCTAAAAATCGTACGCCGCATGAGCGTGTCGGGCTGGAGCAGGGTGGCGCCGAGTTGCTTAAGCTGTATCTGGAGTTGATTTTTCTCGATTTTAGTAAAAGTTGCTTCGATTTCTGGTTTCATAGCCCCATTGTAGCACGAAAGTGCGGTATAATGAGAATAGATGAGATCAGGTAGGCAAAGAATTAGTCGATATCGAGGACGGCGTATAGTGGCTGCGGTTGCGTCAATTGCGGCTCTGGTTGGTGTAGTGATTGCGAACCCGAATAGCTATGAGCCGATTGTGGAACCAGCAGAGGCTATCGATAGCGATGGCGCCGTAGGCATGGAAGGGCAGTTGTTGGCGACAGAGGTTTTAGAAAAGCTGGAGATCAAAGGACGTGCGCCAAAGACTGGATACAGTCGTGAAGAGTTCTATAAAACTTGGCCGACGATTGAAGGGTGCAGTTTACGCCAGCGCATTATTAAGCGTGAGTTGGGCGAAACGGCAAAATTAGACGCTGACCAATGTACGGTTTTGGCGGGAGAGTTTATAGAGCCTTATACTGGACAAAATTTGATTTTTTATGAAAAGACGGATTTATCAAAGGGTGTGCAGATCGATCATGTAGTGGCTTTGTCGGATGCTTGGCAAAAAGGTGCACAATATAAGACGGCTGAGGAGCGCTATGCGTTGGCGACGGATCCTCTAAATTTACTTGCGGTAGATGCGAGCGCAAATCAGCAGAAGTCGGATGGTGATGCGGCGACTTGGTTACCAAAAAATAAAGCGTTTCGATGTCAGTATGTAGCGCGACAGGTCTCGGTGAAGTATAAATATGGCCTTTGGGTGACCCAAGCGGAGCATGATGCAATTGCAAAGGTACTGACGGCATGCCCGAATGAGTTGGCGGTTGGGGTGGAATAAGGGAAAGCTAATAAATCCCTAGATCAGTTTAATTCTAGACTTTCCTCAACCTGGGTGAGCCTCTCTGAATCGAACCTGCTAACGCAGGCCGTGATTCAGACCCGGCTCAGCCCGAGTGGTCGGAGCCACATGGTTTCAGAAAGCCTAGAATTAAGCTGGCCCATACAATATCATTTAGCTTTTCCTTATTTCTTCATCCTCCCTTGATTACTCTATGGCTAGACAACGGAGGGATATGCCACCATAACGCGACTCGGTTTCGTTGTAGTTAGGGTAATTCCAAAACCAATTAAACGCTAATAGGTATATACTGGTCGCATTAGTCTCAGAGGTATTTCTGCTATAATAATCACCGACGCTGCCAGTATATCTGTTATTCCCTTCGTCTAGAACTAAGTGCCCGCTGCGGACGAAGATCTAGCTACTTTTGTTGTTCGTGTTAAAATCGCTCAACTGAACGATTTTAACAGCGCTCTATGTCTATTAAACGTTTAGCAAAATCAATCAGCTGATTGATTTTGCACCGAACAGGAGGAAAGGCTTCTTCGTCCGCAGCGGAGATTGGTACCCAGATGTAGATGAAGCTAAATTTATGGGACATATGGGAATAATATGGGCACTACGTGCTAGCAGTTCAAATATTGCTTATGATATGAGCTTTGGCATAGAAACATCTTCCACAGGCTGGTACTATCGCCATGACGCTCGTCCCCTCCGTTGTCTAGCCATAGAGTAATTAAGGAGAGGATGAAGAAGGTTAAACGTAAATTATTGTGCGTGCCACGAGTCGGCTTACTCTGGCTGAACAAAACTATTCAATAAATTTTCGCGTAACTCGTCAAGGTTTAGGTTCTCGGGCCGCTCAGCCTGAGAATAACTGAGATGTGGTTTTGATTTGAGGGCATCGCGCGTGGCGGCTGGATAGAGTTTTGGGTCTGCGCCGAGATCGCGTAGTGCGACGAGATGATGGTCAATTTCGAAAGTGTATTTTATCGGTTGTCCGTTTTCGATGCCCTGGAAGACAGCGCCGTGTGGTAACCAATCGACCATCGACATAGTCCCGACCGCGCCAATTAGGACGAAATCACGAGTAGTGAGGATTTCTTCGAGCTCATTAGTCCAAAAAACATTGAGCTTTAGGGAGTCATGATTTTCAAGAACTTGGCGAATTGGTTCTAGATATTTCTCGACGAGTTCTGCTTCGGAGCTGGCAGGTAGCAGTATAGTGAGCTCGCTCGGTAGATCTTTGGCGGATAAGTCTCGGAAGAGATATTTGGCGTCAGGGAAAGCAGTTTCGACCGAAGCGTCTTTGACTTTGCCAAGATAAGCGGCGGAGGGTGCCTTAGCATCTTGTTTTGAGGTGCTAATTGAATAGACTTCAGCGGTATTTTTGCATTCGAAGAGGGCGGTTTCAGGGTCGGTAGGGCTTTGGAAGACGAGGTGATATGCACCGTTACAAATTGCGAAGGCGCGCTTACTAAGGTCTTCAGGAACACCTTCGATCCGAGCGGCAAATTCTGCGTCGACTAGCTCTTCGATTGCAGTTTCGTCAATTTCGACGAGATCGGTTTTCCGAAAAATATAGATCCCCGTAAGAATCGCTTCGGCGATGGCTGATAGAATTAAACCTATGATAATCAAGTGCATAATAAGGCTAGGTTTTTGGTGCGATGAATACTGCTTCGATATAAGTAGCGCCCCGGTCCAGAAGATAAAGATACCCATGAGTGTTGTGATAGCAAGTTGGTTTGGCTGGAAGGTGATTAGAAAAGCTGCTACCCAGCCAATGCTGAAGAGATGCGCCGCACCGGCTACTAAAACGGCGGTGAGACGAGCAGTGCGTGGGCGACTTTTCCAAGCCAGAACGAGTGCGACGACATTCACAATTGAAAGCAGCCCAGAACAGAGCAGCATAACTTTTAGCGCTGTCGGGTAATAATCGGTAGTGACCCATTCGTAATTTTTGGTAATCATGAGCAGGATCATCTGCATTGGCCCGATCAGGAAGGCCAAGATTGATGCCATTATGAAGCTAAAAGTACTCAAGGTCAAAGGCCAGTGGCTTTCAGCACGAGCAGCTTCAGCCTGCTCGTTGATAAGTTCGCTAGGCCAGAGTAACTCGGACGACGTTTTTTCTTCGGCTGAGGCATCGACGGCGCGGTTTGTGTGATGCTCAAGCGACGGCCAGAGTAGATCGTCGGCTTCGGGCGAGTTTTTAGTTTTCTTCATGGCCTCCATATGCATTTATTATAACATAAGCCGAAAAGCCGTGGAGAGTTTTGGAGGCGTGCGGAGCGTGATATAATGTTCTTATGATTAAGGTTAATTTTAGTTAAGGAGTAACTTAGTGAGTTCCGAGATGAATCCTGGAAATACAAATGATGCGAGCCGAAACGCCATGGATCAAAACTCTATAATGCTTGATCAGAACTCCGGTCAGAGTCTCAATCAGAATATAATGAATCAAGACGAGGCATTTCCTAGCCAAAATTCGCAACCTATTCAAAATTTGCAGCCTACCCAAAACGCGATTGTTCAGAATCCGCCAGTTCAGGCGCCGCCGTCTAAGTCAAAGAAGCCAATTTTGATTGCCTGTATTGTCGGTGCGGTAGTCTTAATAGCGGCAATTATCGGTATCGTCTGCGTCGTGGTGATGCAGAATGATGAGAATAACGATCCCGCTGATAGTGTAGCTGGCAATATTACCGACGGTTCTGAGGGAAATGCTACCACCGATGCTGCCGACTATGTTGATGCAGTTGATGATGCTGTTTTGGACGTTGACGATGTGGTAGATGTAGAAAAGTTTAAGCAAATGACTAAAGCTGAGGCAGTGGCTTTTCTGCAAGCCGGGCGAAGCACGGGCGGGGCTATGCCAAAGGGTTACGTTGACGAAGAAATAACGGGTTTAGTAATTGTAGAAAATAGTGTTGTTGCGAGCGACGTGTTATTAAAATATTCGTACGACACAATAGACGACTTGCAAAAGATAGCTGAGGAGTGGTACGGACTCTTGGGCCATAATTATGGTATAACGGAAGATGACTACACGATTAAAGAGTACGATTATTATACCATCTTAACGCCGAATCGTATTGATGGTACTAATACGTGCGACTATGAATATTACGGAGATTGTAAATCGCTACTTTCGTTCAAGCGCAGTTATATTAACTACTATCAGGAAGAAACAACCCCGACTTCTTATAATGATGTAATCTATCTTAACACGCAAAACCCGGAGTTAGTTGAGTGCTTGTTGAAGATGTATTCCTTCTTCTATAATGGTGCTGCTAGCAGTCATGGTAATATCTATGGTTCAAGTTTTGAGGAACAGGACGATATGTTTGTGCTGACTGTCTATTATGTTGGGGTGGGGCTTAACGTAGATAAGCTTAAGGAGGCTGGCGGTGGAGTAGAATATGCTATAAACTTGTATTCGCGGCGGTATGCCGCTGATAAAGCGGATGGACAACTGCACGCGATACGGACCGGAGAAGATAGTACCGTTGAGAATATTAAATCAATTCCGGTTACTCAGATGGAGGCCGCTTCGTTAATGTCTAGATGATTTTCGGGACACTGCAGTTATTTCTACGAAGTATGGTATAATTGTATCTGTAAAGTGAATTGAAAGGGTTGTTTTGAACTTAAAGGTAGGCATTGTAGGACTCCCGAACGTTGGGAAATCGACTTTATTTAACGCTTTGACCAACGCGGGTGCCTTGGCAGCGAATTATCCTTTCGCTACGATTGAGCCGAATGTTGGCGTTGTGCCGGTGCCAGATGAGCGCCTAGACGTGTTAGCAAAGATGTACGATACTGAGAAGGTTGTGCCGGCGACGGTGGAGTTTGTTGACATTGCGGGATTGGTTGAAGGGGCATCTAAAGGTGAGGGGCTTGGCAATAAGTTCTTGGCGCACATTCGCGAGTGCCAGATTATTTGTCATGTAGTGCGGGTTTTTAAGGATGGCGATGTGGTGCGGGCGGAAGGTTCGAAGGACCCGCAGCATGATATTGAGGTGATTCAGACTGAGCTGGAACTAGCTGATCTCGAAACTCGCGAAAAAGTCGAAGCGAAACGCAAGAAGAATGCCGGCAAAGATGATCCGAGCATGGCAATTCCCTACCTGACCGACAAGCCAGTGATCTACATGTTTAACGTGGACGAAGAGCAGCTAGCGGATAAAGAACTGCGCGAAAAGTTGGCTAGCAGTGTGGCGCCGAGTCGGGCGGTGTTTGTGAACGCGAAACTAGAGTCGGAAATGTCGGGCATGTCGGCGGAGGAGCGGAAGGAATTTTTGAAAGAGTATGGCGTAGAAGAAGATGCGCTGGGTGAGCTGGTGAAAGCAGCTTACGAGACTCTGGGTTTGCAGAGTTTTCTGACCGCCGGCAAGAAAGAGGTACGAGCCTGGACGATTAAGCAAGGTGCGACGGCGCCCGAAGCGGCTGGGACGATTCATACGGATTTTCAGCGCGGGTTCATCGCGGCCGAGGTGATGAAGTATAACGATTTGAAGGAGTTAGGTTCGGAGCAGGCGGTGAAGGCGGCAGGTAAGCTCCGCACCGAGGGTAAGACTTACGTCATGCAAGAAGGTGACGTAGTCGAATTCCGGTTCAATGTTTCGAAATAATTAGGCAGTTTTGCAGGATAATAAAAAGTTAGCCCCGGGCATAAAGCTCGGGGCCGTTTTGGTAATTGCTAATAGATTAGGCGTTGTCGTCGGAGGCCAGGGTATCGATGAGCTCCTGCAGAGCCTCCATGACGCCAGGGTTTAAATCGGCGGCATCCAGATCCTCGCGGGTCATGATGCCGTCCAACATGCCAATCAGGCGATTGCGGACGCGAACATTGACCAAGATGTGCTGGAAGTAATCCTTTTGCTTCCAGGCGGGCATGTTTTCGTAGTGGGCTTCGATCTGCCAGGGGTGTTTCTTGTCGCCGGCGTTGTAGATTGCGCCAGGGAGTGGGTCGCCGTTGGCGTTTTGGTAGCTGGCGATATCGTCGAAGGAGACGAACTCGGCCACTTCCTTGTCGCCGCCGGTGCGGCAGATCTGAATCAGCTTGGTCCAGGCGCGGATGTCGCTGGGGTCAACCCGCAGGATATCCCGAATCTTGGTGGCGGTAGTCAACCATTGCATCTGAGCAATCAGGAGTTGGCCAGCGGACTTGATGTAGCCACATTTGGCCTGGCTGGTAAGCATAGGAGTGATGCTGGCGCAATGCGTGTTCTCGTACAGCTCATCCAAGGTGTTGATGATGACATCCCGGTAGTCGTAAAGCCGGCCGACAGTTTCGGTCTCGGCGTCGCAGTGAATCTCCGTCAGGAAGCGACGGTTGATTCCGGAGTCCCCGATCAGAATGCTCTGACGGATCAGCTCCTCCATGATGTAGTGGTCGGAGCTGCTGATGCGGAAGGACGGTTTGCCGTTTAAGTTGAGGTAGAAATTGCGGCAATAGTCGTACTCCCATTGATTGGACTCGTCCAGCGCCAAGTACTCGGAACGGGAAATTTCTTCCCCAGTATGGAGATGCTTGATCTTGCGATCGGGCCAGCCGTCGTGGGTTTTGCCGGGCAGGGGGCGGAACATTTTGTCTTCCAGTGGGTCGCCGTTTTTGTCGATGGCCTGCCCCCACATGTTGATGCCGGGGAGATCGAAGATAAAGGCCAAGGCGCTCATCTTGTCCACAGTGTAGAGTTTCAGCATCTGTTGGGTGTCCTTACGCCGGCGCATCCGCTGCTGCTCATCGCTCTGAACCAAGAGCGCAATGATGTGCTGCTGGTTGCTGGTGGAGAGTATGCTGGGGTAGTCACTGGCCGGAGCCAGCTGAAGGGCGGTCATCATAGACCGAGCGCCCTCAAAAAAGGCACGGGCTTCGCGGGAGTTGGGGCTTTGCAGGTAGTATCTGAGGTTAGAACGAATGTTGGTTTCCATAGGAATCCGCCTTTCTGCGCTATTCGCGCTCAAAAATTTACGCAACAGAGTTATTGCGCAGATCGGCTATCTTAAATCCTCCGATTTTGGTTGATAAGATTAAAAATAAGCGGTCTGCACAATAAACCTATCGTGAGCTTTGAGTACGAATGAATCTATTAGCTGTAAAGGTACATTAGTGGCGTTTGTTTGGCCACTAAGTTAAGCTTGGAGTATTGTTTTAGCAATACTCCTTTTCTAGGGACTAGAAAAACATATTTCGTGATTTAATCCCCATTTCTAAATTGTAGCACAGATTTTGTTTTTTGTCAATAACTTTGAAAAAACAGCTTCAGACAAAAAGTTAGCCCCGGGCATAAAGCTCGGGGCTAAAAATAATGCTGTTTTGTGTAACTTTCGGCTCTCAGATCTCAGGTCTCTTCGATGCCTATGAGGGAGAGCACCATTCCGCACTGCTGGTCCTTTTTCAGGTCGTCCAGCTGCAACGTGACGGAATCATACTTCCAGAGTCGCTTAAGCGCCCGCTGCAGGTTATCCAGCATAAAGCCACAGAAGATTAAATCTTGCCAGGCCTTTGCTCCGCTGAAGACAATCTCAATGGTGCCATCATGGGAATCGACCGCGCCACTCTCGGTGATGGTCCGATCACGGTAGGGGACACGGATGGCGCCCAGATAGGCGGTTAAACCGTAGTCGCGCAGGGCATTGATTACTATCGAAGACATTTGTTCGATGTGGTCAAAACGGTACATCTCATCCAGGATACTTTTGAAGAGTGCCTTTCGTTGCCCCGAAAGGTTGTCGAAGTAGCGCTCCAGGCGATTCCGAAAAGCCGCCAGGTCTTCAGTGCCGGTGGCGGACAGATCGGAAAACTGCTCCAGGGTGCGTTGCTTGGCGATAGCGAAATTACCTCCTCCTTGGTCAGCCTGCATGTCAGCCCGGAAGTAAGGCTTAGCTTCGCCGTTTCGATGCATACTGATGATGGCGTGCCAACCGTTCTCGATGGAAGTGGGGTGCTTGCTGGTCAGGAGTTCGAGGTCGTCCACGACGGCCTTCAGCAGCTCGCGGTTGCTACCGCAGATAGTGGTGTCCAGGATCTTCATGATAGTGGCTCCTTTTCCAAAAATATATTGTCCTTCGGCGATAGCGATTTTACCATGCCGCAGGGTGATAGCTGACTTCCGAAATTGAACTCAACTTGCATCCTGGGCATGGGAAACACAAGCAGCATATTAAGGTACTCTTCATATTGTAGCACAGATAGCTTATTTTGTCAATAGCTAGGTAAATTTTCTTCGTCCGCAGCGGGCACACAAGCGGATATGACCGAACATTTTATGGTATATATTATGGTAGTGCCGTATTGTATGCTGGGCAATCAAGCTTCTTCTGGGGATCTGCTACTACACCGACTGGCGGAGGAAGCCTACAAATCGCTGCCACGGTTTCTGTACCAAATTTTGTAACTGGGCGATACTGGGGACACTCCCTCCGTTGTCTAGCCATAGAGTAATCATAGGGAGGATGAATGCAAAATCTATTTCGAAATGGTAAAACCAGAGAATGGGTTTGTTAGGCCGTGTAGATGGGCGAATTCGGCAAAAAGACGAGCAGTATTCTGGCGAGAATCGGTATCGACGATCGTAACGGCGGAGTCGCTCCGAGGGAGAAAACTGGCGGCAGAGGCATAAGCTTCGCGCAAATGTTCAGTATAGCGTGAATCGGCGGTGATAAAATCTTGCAAGAAAGCCTCTAAGAACTCTTCGTCGGTACGGTTTTTCATAATTAGATCGCTAATGGGGTATTCTGTACCGAAACAAAATTCATAAATATGACGACGCTGCTCCAGCTTAGAATATTTGGCTTTAGGATCGTCCAGAGCTAAAATCAGGCTAGCAATTGCACGAAGATTCCACCGTTGATCGGGTCGGCTTACGAGTAGCCAGATTAGCGCAGCAGTGAGGTTTTTCTGATTGAGGTTTGGTGCTGTGATGATATTTGGGTTGGAAAAGCTTTGTGGCAAAAGCGTAATACCTTGAAATTTGATCTCGTCAGCTTTTTCGGAAGTGACTAAGAAAGCTTGTTCAGGAAAATTCTTAGCCATAAAACCAAGTCGAGAAAGCTCAGCTGAGCGACGATCACCAAAGAGGTCGATCGGAGGCTGGAGCTTAACTAGGGCATCGATTTTGCCGGCTAATGTTCGTAGGCTGCGCGCGCGAATAGGACGGTAATGAAGGGCTTGACCGCTAAGTTTACGAACAGGAAGAATGTCTGAGCGGCGACTATCGCCAATATGTAGATTACTCTGCAACTGGAAGTCGGTTCCAAAAAGCTGATCACTGACAATTTTACGGTAGAGGCTGCCGTCGCTTTTATGGGCTTGGCAATTTACACTGCTAACACCACTGTTGAAAATGTCGATCTTGAAGAAATCAAGGAAATATTGGATTTGGTCGCGACTATATGGCTCGTCGGTAATGAAGTATGCCTTGAGCTCTGGTAGGGCCTTTTTAAGTTCGGCGACGGCATGGATGAGTGTGGTGTTAGGCTTTAGAATCTCGACGGTGGCCTGAAGTTGGTCTCGGAGCATGGTCTGATGAATGAGCGTACGTTTGCTATCGTCGAGTTCTAGGTTGTAACGCTCGGTGATAAAATCAATCATTTGCGAAAAACGGCTCTCGTAATCGGTTACGAAATTATTGACGCCTTTTGCGCTATGGAGATAGTTTAGCTCGTGCTGAGTAAACTCATACCACTCGATGAGTTCGAGCGACGAAAGATCGACGCCGAGCAGGTCCGTCAAGCTTTCGCGCCATTTCTTTGCGACTTTGATTGTATGTTGCTGTTCAGGCCAGTAGCGATAAAGCAAAACCGTATCAAAAATATCCAAAGTTAAGCTTTGGAGGTGATCCTCTCTCATCCTTTTAGCTATCTGGTTATAGATTTGCGGCATGCTTCCCTCTATTTAGAATTATGCCCACCTTGTTCTAGTATTATAGCACAGATGTGCGTGCATGTCTAGTTGACTTTTGGATTTGATAATGCCCGAGATAAATTCCCCCTTGTTGAAGCGGTGGGTGCGTTATTCTGTTAACTCGAACCAGTCTTGAAGCGTAAAATCTGACCCCGTGACAGCAGCGGCTGCTAGCTTAATTTTATAGTTTTTGTATTCTGGATGACTGGCGAGAAAGGCAGTGGCGGCGTAGCGCATTTGGGCTTGTTTCTGGGCCGTGATACTGGCGAGTGCTCCACCATGGTGGGAGTTTTTGCGATATTTTACTTCGGTAAAGAAGACAGTTTGTTCAAACGCCGAAATTAGGTCGATTTCGTAAGTTTTAGTCTTACAGTTTTGGGTGATAATTTGGTGTTCATGAGTACGGAGATAATCGGCAACAATTTCTTCGGCGGTTTGGCCAATAACAGTAGTGCAAGTCTTCGTGTTGGAGCCGGGACTTTTGAGGTGGGCAGCGACATTGGCTGTCTGGCTCTCTATTGATATCTCGTTCGCATGCAGACCTCGTTCCTGTAAAATGGTTTGGATAGGGCGAAAGGAGCGACGATGCTCCACGCATGGGCCAAGTTTGCGCAGGGCGGCTTGGTGTGTAGCGGTGCCATAACCAACGTGGTTTTCAAAACCATAACCGGGATATTTTTCACTTAGTTCGATCATATATTGGTCGCGGGCAACTTTTGCGATAATTGAGGCAGCCGAAACTTCTTTTATTAAGAGGTCGGCCTTTTTTAGGAGAGTAACCTTGTCTGCAAGCGGGGTATCATTAAGTAGGCTAATCGTGCCATCGATGACGATTTCGTCAAACTTGAGGTTCGTTTCTTTGCAAGTAGCCAGAACTTGTTTAACTGCGCGGCGAGCAGCAAGTTTTAGTGCTGGCCCAAGACCGTGACGGTCGACTTCTTTAGCGGAAACCCACCCTAGTCCAGTCGCGGCGGCTTGCTCAAGGATTGTCGTATTGAGTTCTTGACGTTTTTTAGCGCTTAGCTTCTTTGAGTCGGTTAGTTGGTTGCGAATCTCGGGATCAAAGTCTAGCCCAAGGACAACTGCGCCTACGACAAGCGGACCCGCCCAGGGGCCGCGTCCGACTTCATCAATGCCGAGCAAAATTTTACTCAGCTTTAGCTACCTCTTCAGCTTTAGCTTCGACTTTTTCGGTAACAGCTTCAGCTTTTTCTGCAGCTTCTTTTACGTCAGTAAGAGTGTTGACGGCGATTCGATCGAAAGCCTTATTGGCCAAGCGAGCCGACTTACCAGAGCGCTCACGCAAGAAGGAAAGATTTTTGCGACGAACTTTGGCGCGGTGAATAATTTCAATTTTTTCAACTAGAGGATTATGAATCAAGAAAGATTTCTCGACACCGACGCCCGAAGCGACTTTGCGGACGGTAATGCGAGCGGTATGCGAATCCTTACGATCAGTACGGATAACTACACCCTCAAATACCTGCGAGCGGAATTTCTCGCCTTCTTTAATTTTTTGAGTGACACGAACGGTGTCGCCCGAGCGAACATCAACCACAGCAGTTTTCTTCTGGGCGTCGCCAATTTTTTTCAAATCAATCGAACTCATATTTTAACCTTTATATTACAACTTTTTCCATTTTAGCATATTTTTCTAGTTTTGAGAAGGGTATAAACCGAAATCTAATAAAAATTAAGTCAAAACTAGACCTACCTTTCTATTATAGCACAGATAGTTTAAAAAGTCAATAAAATATGGGTATCATCAGCGCTGTTTAAGTGCAAGCCTAATTCTCTCTTCGACAGAGTGCGCTGGATCGACTTCGGCTAACGCGGCAGTGGCCTCTTTGAGTGGGAACCCTAAAGCAATGAGGGCATCGAGCGCTTCGTCGTCGGGGGCGGTGTTATTAGCTAGACTAAACTTCGTCTCAGTTGCGCCATAATGGCTAGGTTGCCCGACTTTATCGCGAAGATCGACAATGACGCGTTCGGCGGATTTTTTACCCACTCCGGAGGCTTTAGAGATAAAAGCGGCATCGGTATTAGCGATAGCATTACGTACATCTTCGGCTGAACCTAGGCTAAGAATTGCCATCGCAGCCTTTGGCCCAACTCCATTGACGGAAATTAGCATTTCGAAGAGTTTCTTTGCGGCCAGGCTAAGAAAACCATAGAGGTCTTCGGCGTTCTCGCGCACGGAATGATAGGTGTAAAATTTCACTTCATCGTGGAGGTTAGTCTGTTCTGAGTCGGGTGTGGAAATTGTTAGTTCGTAACCAACACCATGAACATCGACGATGATCGAGTTCATGAATTTTTCGGTGACGGTACCAGCAAGATGAGCGATCATTTGCGCTTGCGTCCGAGCGCAAGGTTGATAATGATGACTAAAATTAATGCGCCGCCGAGTGCACCGAGCGATACGTATACTGGCCACATTTCCGGATCACTAGTCTCGTCAGTCGCTTCGTCGTCGGTTGTAGTATTATCTGGAGCAGTATCATCATCTTCATCGTCAGGTGGGGTCACGACTTCGCCATTATCAATTGATGGACCAGTCGGCTCGTCAATCTCACTAGTAACGACTGGGTCGGATACTTCATCGAGCGCATAGGTCGGCGTCACAGCGCTACCGAGACCTAGACAAGTAATTAACGCACTAATGATGAATATAGATTTTTGAGACATGGATAACTTCCTTAGCATATTCTTATCTTAGCATACCCTTTCTAGCAAGACAATCCTGAAACTCTGGTTATTGGCTCTTTGAGACAAACGAATGAACAATTGCTACAGCAAGCGCGTCGGCAGCATCGTCAGGTTTTGGCGCGGTTTTGAGCTTAAAATGCAGCCGAACCATTTCTTGCATTTGGGCCTTATGGGCATGCCCATCTCCAGCAATAGCCATTTTAATTTGGTTTGGCGCGTATTCATAAATAGGTAAGCCGCACTGCTTGGCAACTAGCAGACAAATACCGCGCGCCTCAGCGACTGAAATACCGGTGGTAATATTTTGCTTAAAAAAGAGTTTTTCAATTGCCATAACTTCTGGACGATCTTGTTTGATAATTTCGTGAAGTGAATTATAAATATCCTCAAGACGATCAGGTAAAGGCGTGTGCGGCGGAGTTGAAATTACGCCGTAGTCAATTGCCGTCGTCCCTTCGATTACGCCGAAACCACAGATGCCAGTGCCGGGATCGATTCCTAGAATTCTCATAAAATATGCCTCCAAACGGCAACTGCTCTTACGTCTTTTCTCGAGGCGCGTCGCCATATCCCGTCGTCACGGGTATGGCGCGCTCTTCCTCCTCGTAAGTCCGGATCCTCTCGAAAAGCATAAGAGTAGTTAGCGTTCATTGACATATTCGATTAGGGTTGTTCTTAAGTCTTTGACGGGGATGACGAAGCTGTCGTGAACGGTGGCAGGGGCAATGGCATGCGAAAAGCCCAGCTTCTTAGCCTCGGAGATTCGTTGGTCGGGGCGAAAGGCGGAGCGAATTTCGCCACCAAGCCCAACCTCACCAAAAACCACAAAATCTTCCGCCAATTTTCGTCCAGCCACGGCTGAAGCGATCGCGAGGCAGATGGCGAGATCGGCAGCTGAATCTTGTACACGTAGGCCACCAACAACATTAATGAAGACATCTTTGTCGCTAAGCTTGAGTTTTGTGCGGCGCTCGACCACGGCGATAAGTAAATTCAACCGGTTAATGTCAAAGCCAGAGCTAGTGCGTTTCGGATAACCGAAGTTAGTAGGGGTAACGAGTGCCTGAATTTCGACCAGAATTGGCCGAGTACCTTCGAGCGTCGCGAGGATAATTGATCCGTCGGTATTTTGACGTTCGGCAAGTAGGGCAGCGGAAGGGTTTTCAACTTCAGCGAGACCTTGTTGATTCATTTCAAAAATTGCGGCTTCAGTCGTAGAGCCGAAGCGATTCTTGATGGCGCGGACGATTTTGAATCCGCCATAGCGATCACCTTCAAATTGTAGTACGACGTCGACTAGATGTTCGAGGACTTTCGGACCGGCTAAAGTTCCCTCTTTTGTGACATGGCCAACAATAATCACCGCCGTGCCGGAGAGTTTGGCGGCTCGGATAATAATGTTGCCGCAGTTCGTGACCTGGGAAATACCGCCTGGAGCAGAGGCAATTTCGGCTAGCGTTAGGGTCTGGATGGAGTCGACAATAACGACGTCGAATTCGCCGCTTTCAATAGTTTTAGCAACGTCATTAGCACTGGTAGAACTGGCAAATTTGAGATTCGGCGATTCGGCACCGAGACGAATTGCGCGGAGTTTGACCTGACCGGCTGATTCCTCGCCAGAAACATAAAGCACCGGACGCTGTTTAGCTAGTTCGGCGCAAATTTGCATAAGCAAAGTAGATTTACCAATACCGGGTTGACCCGCAAGTAGCGAAACCGACCCCTGCAAAATACCGCCACCAAGCACCGCATCGAGATCCTTAAACCCGGTATGCAGACGTTCGCGATCATCCGATGCCTCTAGATCGTTGATTGAGACATACTCTAGAGTTTTTCCGGAGGTCTGTGCCCGACCAACGGCGGACTTTTCGTCGCGTGAGTTGTCATCAAATTGTTGTATAAGCGAGCTCCAAGCGCCACATTTTGTGCAGCGTCCGGTCCAGTTTTTGTAAATTGCGCCGCACTGCTGACAGGTGAACTGGACATGAGACTTAGCCATTATTTTTCTCTCCGCTTAGCTACGGCAAGTCGATCATTGTCTTGCTGAAAATGATCGGTAATAGTATCTCCGAAAAGAAAGCTAATTAATCGTGCGAAGGTTAGCATGCCGACTGTTCGTCCATAATGATCTACTACCAGAAAGAAGTAGCAGTTCACGCGCAGAAAGGCTGCTAAAACTTGTTCAAGCGTGTAATCACTACGAATATAGTAGATTCCGGGATCAAGAATTTCGCGCACGACGCTGGTTTCTTTGATTTCGAGGTTGTTAAAACTGGTAGTATGGATTGTGCCGATGACGTTTTCTTTTTTGTCGACGACTGGAAAATGATCAAAACCAGTTTTGTAAAGGCGATCAAGCGTAAGCGGTCCGAGTACTTCGTCGTCGTGGACATAGGTGATTTTGGATTTTGGTACCATAAGGTCGCTTGCGTGGGTCTTGGGTAGTTGGAAAGCCATAGTGATAATTTGTCTGGCACGGTAATCCAGGACTTCGCGTGGCGTCATTTGGAGAATTTTAAGAAAGTCGGATTGGGATCTTGGAGCGCAGAGCTCGGATTGAGTGGGAACGGGAGCCTTGTTCGGGTCTTGTTCGGGAGACGATTTTTCCATTATAACGTCTGTTATAATAGGCTCAGTTGTCTCAAGCGCTGACGATTTGGCGATGTCCTCAGGGGATTTTTTAGTGATACGATATTTTTCAAGATGTGGATCAGCCCATTTAGTAAATCGGCGCATGTTGCCGCGATGAAATTTACGAAGTCCCAGATGGATTTTATGAAATAGTTGCTTAAGGTTGCGCATAAAGATGGCGATTCCCCGTCCTACAGTTAGCGCGACAGTTTTCATCCCACGACCGATAGACTTCGCGAGGCGAAGTGCACTAGCTTTTAGATTTTTCATTGCCTCACTCATGCTATAATTATATCATGGATAGAAGATCGACAGACAAGAGAACAATAATTATTGTGGCGGTTTTGATAGCAGCGCTAGTTGGGCTAGTGATTTGGTCGTCGACAGCGAACCGAATTGATTATAGCCAATATAATCTTAGTGCAGTAATCCCGGCCGACGAAAATAGCGGTGGTATTGAGGAGCTGATTGAGGGTAATCCTGACGCTCCAGTCAAAATCTTTGAATATGGTGATTATCAGTGTACTGCCTGTGCACCAATGAATCCAAAAATTAATGCCCTAGTCGAAGAATATGATGGAAAAGTTGCAGTAGTTTTCCGGACAGAAATTATGGATTATCACCAGAATGGTACTGCGGCAGCGTCGGCGGCGCTTGCAGCTGCTAAACAGGGGTACTGGCAAGAATATAAGGATTTGCTTTTCACAAATCAAAACGATTGGTATTACTCGGACGTCCAGCAGCGCCAAAGTCAGTTTGAGGAGTATTTTACGAAGGCTTCTGGTGGTAAAGGCGATCTTGCGCAGTTCCGTGAGGATATGGGGAGCAAGGAAGTTTCCCAAAAAATTAGTTTTGATGCGGGGGTGGCCGATGAAAAGAAGATTTCTTGGACGCCGACTTTTTACGTAGGTGATGTCCTAGTGAGCCAACGCGATATTACGGTCGAAAAATTCCTAGAGAACTTACGCACCGAAATAGACAAACAGCTTGCTGAACAGGGTATTGAGAAGTAATTTTGACACGCTTACGCTTGCCTAACCGGCCATGGTTTGCTATCATAGAGTAAGTTGCTGAGGATTAGGTCGATTAGCCCTTTTGCTGCTAGCCCGATGCAACCGAACTTAAACAGGAGAATGAATGCGTAGCAAACCCAAACGTCCCGGTTCGCGTCGCGAGCGAATTTTCCCGCCAGCACCATGGCAGGAATTCATCGAGATCGAGCCAAAGTTCTAGTTTAATACGCTAAAACCAGCCCCAATTTAGCCATCTGGCCGATTTGGGGCTTTTTCGTTGATAAGATTGGTATAGCACGGAGTTAGACTCCATTTTTGCTTTCTTTCATCCTCCCTTAGATTACTCTATGGCTAGACAACGGAGGGAGAAGCCAAAGTGACGTTGATGGGGATGGCTAGCCGTATAGACGTCATCGGTGAAGTTTGGAGCGTAGAATATTTCTAGGTATTCGCTAGCATAACTCGTGCTTAGATACCCTGCCATACCGGAAAATATTATAGCATGCTTATAACTAGTATGTGGGTCCCAACTAGCTCGCTCTAGATTACTAGTAAACCCGCTGCGGACGAAACCAGCTTCAAAGTTTCAAAAAATAGGAGCACAAAACACACTTTTCTTCGTCCGTAGCGGACATCCAAGCATACTCATAGGCTATAGGGGAACTTTCTACAGTGCAGCCTACTATAGCCTCTATTGGAGCAACAATAGAATACAATTAGTTATAGATACCGGGATTTACCCAGCCCTCAATGAACTTTACTGGGGCTTCTCCCTCCGTTGTCTAGCCATATAGAGTAATCAAGGGAGGATGAAGAGTGGGGCGCCAAGCGCCGTGTCACCAACTTGAGTATTACAATAAGCAGTAAAGGTACTTAGCTATGAAGCTAAACTTTACCCTAGTGACAACACGGCGTTTGGCGCCCCGAGATATCAAGGTGCTAGCCAATCATGGTTAATCAGCAAGATGAACTAGACAACGAACACCAAGTCCGCGATTTCTATTGTTTCCTTGCGATAGACCGATGCCCCTAGTATCTGAGCTTAACGCTGAGATTGCCTTACCTGGTCCATAGACAACTGATGAGGATTGCGTAATAGTATTGCCAGTCGCAAGAATAAAACCGTCAGGGCTTAGACCTTTGTCTATCCCTTGAGTATAGTCTTGGAAATCAATTTGCCCCATACGCACCTCACGAATTGGCGAGAGAAAGATTGGATCCCCAGTCACCAAATCAGTTCCCGGAATTGGTGTAGTGGTATACGCATAGGCATCCTTTACTGCAGCACTTTTCAACACCTCATCGCCCACATAGTAAGTGAATAAATTATAATAGCTACCAGTACTTTGCGCATGAGAATCCCCCGCTAACGGTAGTTGCCAATTCTTAGGGCAAATGCTACCGTCCACAACTTTCCCATACTCGGCCATCGTATCCCCATCTTTTGTAGTTTGAGCTGTCGCAGCTAGCCACTGATAGTAATTGCCTGCCAAATAATGCGAGTCGTAATGTCTCGTAGCTGGATCAATTGTCCAACCAACAGTTTTCGTCGCAGTCGCCCCAGTCTCAGTTTCATATTCAGACTTTGTAGTAAAATCGGGATCGCCAGAAGCTGTCCACCCCTCTACATTCATAATCGGTACTCCGTCATAAAGCCTATCTTCATCTATACCTTCGGGAATGTTAGCCATTAAAGCAAGCCCGCTTAATCCGCCTTTATTTGCATCTATAGAAACGCTACGTAGCTGCGCAATACCAGTTGCAGCTGGCATCACTAAGACATAATTCCCTTCATTCCACGAGTATCCTGCGTTTTCGTTGAGGCAGACATTCAGCTCCTCATCTCCCGTCAAGTTTGCACATTCCTCTATCGTAAACCTCTTTAACTTCTCCTCTTCCGTCATATTAGCTACTACACGAGTCCCTTCTTCTGGTTTCCAACTCTCTACTCCTTCTCGTAAAGCCGTCAGCTCACTAGTTAATCCTTCGGCTGGTATATCTAATGCTAAGTTCTGTGTCATCC
>CANEKB010000011.1 GCA_947427985.1 uncultured Candidatus Saccharibacteria bacterium | reverse complement strand
AACGCCCTCATATAAAAGCCATATAAACAAAAACGACACCGCAAGGGGTGTCTAAGCCTATCAACGCGCCAACTTTGAACAAGTCTCCATCGTGTGCATTGTTTGCGGTGCCGTTTCCGGCTCACAACAAAAACTTGTAAAATTGGCTCTACCAATAAAAATAACTGGCGATCATTATGTTGATAAACTTAGACAACCTCATAATACCAAGCAAAACCAGTTTTATCAAGACTAGCTTTTATCGGTATATATTATATAGAATACGAACAAACAGTTCAACCAAAAACCGAACAAAACCAATCGTGACCAGCTATCATCTCTCTAGCTATTCTAAAATTCCCTAAAAATCCTAATTCGCCCTCTTCGTCCGCAGCGGGCACATCCTGGTTACTAATGATTATCTAAGGCGTTTTGGATGGGTTATTGATCTTCAGGCATCAACTGCGGCTGATAGCTTACACAGAAAATTCATCCTGGCTGCCAACAATATTTCAGTTTTTCCGACGTATATTGACGAAAATATGTATTATGGCTTTCCCCTCCGTTGTCTAGCCATAGAGTAATCAAGGAAGGATGAAACTACAAGTTTTTGAGCGAAAAGATAGTTCTACTAGCTTTTCCGAGAAAACGTAGGAGTTTCTGGCCGGAGGACAGAAGAAAGGAGAGGAAGCCTAGCTAGCCACTTTAGTTATTATGAAAGGCTAAAAGAACCGCTCTCTCGAAAGAGAACGGTTCTCATGCACTTGGCGTATGCTGTGCTGGAGAGCCTTGAATAATAGCTAAAGTGGTTAGCTAGGCCCGAGCTGCATCTTTACATTTCGTCTGGAATCTCTATACCCAGCAATCCCAACCCATGCTCCATCACATTAAGATATGCCCGCACAACCTGCATAAGTTCGCCTTCGCGTTCGCTTCCGGCTACTTTCACATTCTCATAGAACCGCGAGAATTCCTGAGCCAATTCATACAGATAGTTACAAACCTTATAAGGCGCTTTCTCTACCACTGCCTCAGCAATAACCTCTTGATAAGCTACTAGTTTTTTATCTAAATTCCGCTCATATATACTAAGATCGCCACTTTCATCCCCGCCAGCGCCCGCTTTTGCCAAAATTTTTTTCGCTCGCACCGCCGAATATAGTAGATATACACCCGAGTTACCATTCGTCGAAACTGATTCTTGTGGGTCAAACACAATATCTCCACCCATCTTATACTTCAAGAAAGCGTACTTAATCGCCGCCAAAACCACGCGCTCATCCGCTTTCTCACCACCAAGCATCTCACGAATCATCTCTAGTACATCGATCGCCTTCAAGAAATTACCTTTTCGCGACGACATTTTTACGTTACCTGGCAACTTCACCAAACCATGTGTCAAGTGTCGTGTCCGTTCCACGAGCTCTGGCGCATATTCATTTACGCTCGCGAGCACCACTTTCATGTATTCTGCCTGTTCATTCCCTGTCACTACGATCGACTCATCAAAATGCCAATCGTCCCACTTCGTAAAAATCAATCCGACGTCCTTCGCTTCATAGGTTGGCACACCCTCTCGGTTAATGAACACTCGCGTATGCAAGCCCATCTTCTCGCCTCGGAATACTATCGCCCCCTCGCTTTCTTCGTATACTGGACCAATATGCCCACGCACTTCTGCCAAGCCTCTCCCCGCCACCATCGATTCTGGGTAATACTTATCGAATTTTACACCGATTTTTGCATAAAAGTCTTCAAAATATTCATAGCTCAACTCACGCCCGCGCCAATATAGTTGCGCTAACGCCCCCTTATGGTCGTCCTACGCGTTTATTCGATAGATTTCTTTATTTAACGCCGTAATTTCCGCCTTCGCCGCTTCATCTTCTTCATAAGCCTGAGTTCCTTCGACGTAGCATTTCGCAATATCCTCAATCTCTAGCTCGTCCAATGCGCAATCTTTCTTTTCCAGCGCATACATAGTCTTCGCTACGTGTAATCCCACATCCCCACCAAAGTTCGCCCGTATGACCTTCGCCCCTGCAAGCTCCAGCAACCGAGAAATTCCATCCCCGACTACGGATGTATAGAAATGACCTACATGTAGCACCTTAAACGGATTCGGGTCAGAGAATTCTGTAATCACCGTCTTCCCGGCATAATGTTCGATTCCGAGTGCTACTCCATCTGCCAAAGTCTTCGCCCCCTCCGCAAAATACTCGTCCTTCATCCGAATATTAATAAACCCTGGCGCCGCCACACTGAGCGTCCACTCTACTTCGCCCTTCTCTACTTCTGATTTTAGCTCTTCTGCGACCTGCATTGGTGACTTGTGTGCCACCTTCGCCAGTTTCATCGCCACATTCGTCGCGTAATCCGCCCCTGTCTCTGCCGGCGCTTCCGTAATTTCCGGCGTCATTTCTATACTATACAGCGCCGCGATTGCGCCGCTTAAAACTTCTTTCATCTTGTCCATTTTTTAATTTGTGGCTGTCTTTATTTCGACCGCCCCAACTCCTGATTCTATCTTTAATAAATTCTCACCCTGTCCGTAAATTCCCCCATCTTCGAGCTTCCTACCGTTCAAGGTCACTGAACCTAAACCTTTGTCAATCGTCATTTTATAATCACTCTCCTCCCCCAGCAGTTCTAGCCCTAACCTTCCCACTCCGGTATCAATCCTGCCATCTCCCAAGATCCTCGCCCTGATTTCGGCTCTACCGGCACCGAGTTCTAAATCCAAGTTCCTCAACTCTCCACCCCTCACTTCGACTACGCCAGCACCCCCGTCAATCCTTGTACGCCTCGTCGTCCTAAGCTCTCCAATGTATGTCTTTCCTGCACCGAGTTCTAGCTCCACTTCCTCGGCCGTAAGCTTCTCAATATTCAAAGTTCCCGCTTTTACTATTAAATCAACTTTGTCAAATTTTACTCCCGCCCTAATATAAACTACCACTTCTGCCCTATCGCTCCATGGCCAATGAGTATGCGACTTCTCTATCACCTTCAGAGTATTACCGTCCTGCCAGCTTTCGATATAATCACTATTACTCTCAATCCGTACTGGCTTATCTGCCTTGTCTACTTCTACAATTCGCACGTTTGTTGCCCCCGCGCTGATTTCCAACTGTTGCAATGCGTTCTCTTTATCTTCCCCCGTCCAGATAACGCTCGTGTCCCCCGCCGGTTCATCTCCGCCCCACGTCACAAACCCAGCCAAAGATATTACACTAAAAACTCCCGAAATAATCGCAAAAATCAACACCGCCGCAAGCGCTAATGCGAAATATTTAATTACCCTCTGAGCGCTTCTCATCGTACCTCCACCCCGCCAAAGACACAAGTAGCATCGACGTAAACCGTCTTCCCGACATTATCGACCTTCTTCGTAGCTTTCTTATCTTCTTCTTTAGGACTCTTCTTTCGGTTAACGTTCTTACGATTGTCCGATACACCGCCAAAGATCGACGTAGAGACTACTTCAACATTCGCATCGTCCGGCGTATAAATTACAATCCCACCAAATATACTCGAAGCCTTCACGACCACATCGCCTTTCAACTCAGCCCCACGCAAATCCAAATCTGCCCCGCCAAACACCGCATCGATTTTGCACCCCCTGAACTCTTTTCCATTGAAATCCACGTCCTGCTCGCCAAAAGTCGCCCAGTACTCTTCCGTCTCATCGTCCTCTTTATCTCGGCTCAACTCTTTTATTTTTTTCGCTGCTTGATTCTTAAACGTATTCTTAAAAATCAATGATAGCCCTATCAGCACTAAAACTACCGGGAAGAACAATTTCCAGACCATATCAAACTCTAGGATATCTAGGCAGCCCAGCAAGAAACATACCCCAATCAAAAGCCCGATAAAATTCCCCCATTTATGCTCGTCCGTAACCAAACCGATCGCGCATGGCACGATAATAAACAATGTCCACCAGCCTGGGAAAAAGATGTCAATATGTGCAACACCTAGAGCATTGACCCCCCAAATCACTCCTAGCGCAATTAGCACAATCCCCCACAACCAATTTCCCAACTTCTTCATTATCTCTTGCTCTCCCAGCTTAATCGATATAACTACAATAATTATATCATATCTAGACACATAGAGGCAATTCCCTCCGCCCGAGTCCTATTTTAAGCTCTTCACGAACTCAAGGAACAATGGATGTACATTGAGCGGTCGCGATTTTAATTCTGGGTGTGCCTGCGTCGCTACAAAGAATCTTGCTCCCGGCGCTTCGACAAACTCTACCAATTCCCCATCCGGCGAAGTCCCTGAGACCACCAGCCCACCTTTCTCAATTTCTGGTAAAAATTTCTGATTCACTTCATAACGATGACGATGCCGCTCCATCACCTTTTCTACACCATACACCTTTGCCGTCCGGCTACCTTTGGCTAGCTTCGCCGCACAATCACCTAGCCGCATGGTACCGCCAGTTTCCTCTTTACCCTTCTGACCTTCCATGATATAAATCACGTTATTCTCCTCCCCAGCCCCAAACTCTTCCGAATTCGCCGCTTTTATACCGCCTCGACGCGCCGCTGCTACGCACGCCATCTGCATCCCGAGACACAGCCCCAAATAAGGTTTATCATGCTCTAGCGCATAAGTCGCCGCCCGAATCTTTCCTTCTGCTCCGCGCGCGCCAAAACCACCTGGCACCACCAGCCCATCTACCGCCGCAAAATCCTTATCCGTTGCCTCTTCCGCATTAATCCATTCTATCTCCAAGTTCACTTTATTCCACGCTGCTGCCGCTTTTAACGCCTCTGTTACGCAGATATATGCGTCTTCATTCCCCACATATTTCGCGACTAAGCCAACTTTTACCGTCTTCGCCCATTGCTTCCCCCTGAGTCGCGAAAACTCTTGCCAACGACTCATGTCCGGCTCCGTATCGTCGCCGACAAATTTATTCAAGATCTCCAGCACCCCAGACTTAAGTACGTTAAATGGCACATCATACACCGAATCAATATCCGGCAAATTCAGAACCGCCTCGCTCGGAATCCCCGAGAACCCTGCAATCTTCTCACACATCGAGCGCGGCGCCGGTTTTTCCGTCCTACATACCACTACATCCGGGATAATCCCAAACCCACGCAAATCTTTTAAGGCGTTCTGTGCTGGCTTCGTCTTTAACTCCTTTGAAGTATTAATCCATGGCACATATACCACATGCACATAAAGGCAATTCTCCCGCCCAACATGATTCGCAAACAATCGAATCGCCTCGATAAAACTCAATCCTTCGTAATCCCCTACCGTTCCACCAATTTCGACAATATGAATATCGCTACTCTGCCCCGCCATCGCAATCTTTTCCTGCACTAGGTCCGTAAAATGCGGGATCATCTGCACTGTCTTACCATGAAAACCACCATTGCGTTCTTTTTCAATCAATTCCCTATATAGCGCACCTGATAGCACCGACGAATATTTATTTGTCTCGAAATCAAGAAACCTTTCATAATGTCCCAAATCCAAATCCGTCTCTTTTCCATCATGTGTTACGAAGCATTCTCCATGTTCCACCGGGTTCAGCAACCCTGCATCCACGTTTAGATACGGATCGCATTTCTGAATCGAAACCTTATAGCCTTTCGCTTTCAGAATCGCCCCGATCGACGCCGCCGTGATCCCCTTTCCTACTCCCGACAAAACTCCGCCAGTCACAAAAATATACTTACATTTTTTCTCCGCTTTTTTATTTTTCACCATTGGGCACCTCCTATATTTCCCTCAACCTTTATTTGCCCACACTTCTTAACCTTATTTTACCATAACTTGCATAATTACATCCAGATTTTACTCACCTCCATTGTTATAGTGCTAATGCTCAATGGTCGCAGCACTCTACCAGCTTCTATGTCCCGCGCTAACACCTTAACCCCGTCACCGCAATTTTTCCTCAAACTAGTATTTTATGCTATAATAATTCCATACGGAAGTGTGTCCGAGTGGTTTAAGGAGCACGCCTGGAACGCGTGTAGGCTCGCAAGGGTCTCGGAGGTTCGAATCCTCTCGCTTCCGCCATAAAATAAAAATAGCGAGTTTACTCGCTCATTTTTATTTTCAAGGAAGCACTGAGGGAAAACTTTCCTCTCGCTTCCGCCAGGAAGTAATGAAAATCCGCACATCACGTGCGGTATTTTTATTACTTTTCTTTAGAAAAGTAGAGGATTCGAGCCTAGGTTCGTTATCGAGCGTAGCGAGATTACTTTTCCTCTCGCTTCCACGCTACGACTGCAAAATGGCTTGCGTAGCAAGACATAATCCTCTGTTTCCTCTCGCTTCCTTTTCTTCGTCCGCAGCGGGTATATCGGTGATTTTGGCATGCAAGGTGGCAGTTCGGTTCATGTTGACTGGTCATCAACCAGTTTAGAAACTAGTGAATACCCTAAAGTGTATCAGTATGCTTTTTGGGGAAATGGCGCTGTAGAAACTTCTAGCGCTGCTAGCGAGCGTCGTTGGGCACTCTCCCTCCGTTGTCTAGCCATAGAGTAATCAAGGGGAGAATGAAACCTCATCACGAAGAAAGCTCAGTGTAAAAGACCTCATAAACCCCGAGCATGTTATAATAGTTGCATGAACCATAACCTTTTCCCGCCGACAAACTCGACGGAATCAGAATCCGACTCGAACCCAGAGAAATTTCAGGATAGTCCAGAAACCGTCGAGCTTAATCTGCCCACCACCAGCCCAGACCAAGCCTGTCACTTTTATCTCAAAGAAATCGAGCGATTAGGTCGCATGAACGAAATAAAAAATTTCCTTCTTGATACCGCTGGCCGTGATTTTCATGAATTCTCTGATCCGCTTGATCTTAGTGCCTTTAGTGCTGCCTATTCAGAATTCATCGCCCCAACCATCACATCTGAAGATAAAACTGCTCTCAAAAATTACTCCGGTTTCGGCTACAAGGCCATCAATCAAGTTGCTCGCGGGCAATGGAATTACGATCTCCTCGGGCGCCAAACTCCCGATAAACTTGCCGATGCTAGGCAGGCTGCTGATCAAATCAGCGACGCTATCGCCCATATCCCCTCCCCCGGAGTTGACCTCGTAACCCACCGTGGCACCAACATGGATAGCTTTCGCGCTTACGGTATCAATTCCCTTTCTGACCTCACCAATCTTGAAGGTCAATTCTTCCTAGAAACTGGCTTTACAAGCACTTCCTTATCGCCCGATAAAAGCTTCGTCGGTAAAGATTTTGATGACCCACTTCGGCACACTTGCGATGTCGAAATAACTTGCCGCATCCCTAAAGAATCTAGTGAAACCATTGGCCTCCTTTCTAGTGACCTCGCTTACAATCCCGAACAGTCTGAGCTTCTTATTGACAGGGGCAGTCTTTTCTACATCTCCGCCGCCGAGTTATCACCCGACCGTTCCCGCGCCCATCTCGAAATGACACTCATCCCCCGCAATCTCTATGACCCCGCCTACTCCCAAGAAAGCTAACCTTTTACAACTTTCTTAGTTACGTCGAATTTTTCCATATACTTCCCCAACATCAACCTCGTCTGCGCATAAAACGCCGCCGCACTTTGGTAAACAATCGCAATCACCGGCATCAACACCCACTGCAAAACCATCAGCAACGACTTCTGTTTCTTATATTTCTCGGGTCGTTTCGGCAACATCTGCAAAGAAATCACTACTGTAATAATCAACCCAATCATCGCAATCGTCTGAATCCACCCCACCACGTTCGGCAAATTAAACGCTACCGTCCCGCGCGAGCCCAAATTCATCAGCATCGGCACCCAACCCCCGAACGCCACGATCGGCGCCATCATTGCTAACGTTACATGCCCATCTAATAATCGCCAGAACTTTGGAAACAACTGCCAGAACGGCACTTTACAATCTTTCGAAAACAAATAACTCCCTACATAAGCCACATCGCTCGCCCCGTAATCCCACCGCCGAAGCTGAATAAACTGTGCTTTTAGCGTCTCGAAAAAAGTATCCGAAATCACCGCATCCTGATAAATCGGCACCCGGATCGGCACCACCTCATACTTCCCCTCAAAGTAGAACAACGATCGCCAATACTGATGTCCATCTTCTACGATCGTCCGCTTGCTCCAAAAATCCATTCCCATTAGCGCCGCGAGCGGCTGCGAATGTGAAGCAAAATTCTTCAGAAGGTGCGGTCGCATCGTTGAAATTACATTGAAAAACGAGTTCGACATCGCGATCACCCGCATCGGCGCCGCCGCATCCCATATATTATTCGTAAACATTGCTACTGGCTGATAACTATAATGTTGACGATCCGGCCGCACCAAAAACTCATATGCGACATAATCCAAATATTTCGGATGCACCTGATTATCACTATCAAGCGAAGTGACAATCACATTTTCCGCCGGAATCCGCCGTTTCCGGACATACTCCGCCAATTTTTCGCCCGCGTAAGTCAAGTTCGGTCCCTTGCCAACGATCTCATTTTTCAACTTATCCGGATGTTTAATGAGCATAAACTTCCCAAACGTACCGCGAAACTGTTTTTGCAACTCTAGCGCCGTTTGCTCCATCGCTTCCCCGCCCCGTTCCTCATAGGCCAAGACAAAAATAATTCGCTCATTCGGAAAAGTCGTATCACGCACCGCCTCGATCGACGGCACCAAAGTCGGCAAACCCTCATTATATGCCGTCATAATCACGGCATGATCAACGTTATGCGGCTTAGGCTCCGATTTTCCCTCTACCGCTGACAACATCCTGAGATTCTGCACATGTTCAGCAAAATCATAACTGCCGTCGTCCCGATCTCGTAATCGCTCAAAGGCATCATGTGGGTTCTCCAAATCTCCAAGACGCTTACTCCAGTCCACCCTTTCCGCCCGCTTCATTACTTTATACCCCTGAATCGTCCGAAATGCCGTCGCCACCGCCTTCACTAAAGTCACCGCGATCACCACCAGCATATATAATGCTCCTAAAAGTGGGCTGACCCATGACAGTACAAACAGCAAAATCACCGCCCCATAACTCAACGCTCCTGGCAAAATCTCCAAAAAGCGATATAACGGTTTACGCTTTCCAAGCGGAATTTCTGGCTGACTCATCTGTTAATTACCACTCTCCTAACAATCGCAGTAATATTACGAACGTCCCCACTATCAACAACATAGTCGCCACCGCCACCATTAACGCCGTGTCTTTGCCGTATCGTCGATACACTCTTAAAACTAATAAATTATGCACAACTCCATATACGACCGCTAAAATCGGAAATGCTAGCATATTCACCCAACTATCACGCCGGTAGCCTCCGCTAATCCCCGCTATTTCACCATACACATCTCCGTACCCTACAATTACGACCGTATTCTGTGGACGCAAAGCCGTAAATGAAAACACCAACAGTGCGATACTCATCAGTACCACTATACCCATCGCTATCACCAAGCCCTTCTGCTTGCGTGAAACTTCCTTCCAAGTCGAAACTAAGCTCGGCCGTTCCGTTTTTTCTTCTTTCGTTTTCGTCATGACCATTTTTCATATTATACCCCATCTCAACCTTCACATCAACGCCCAACCTAGCTTTTCATTACGCTAACACTTATAAGGGGTCTAGTCAAATTTTTATTCTTAGCGTATAATACCTAATCAAAGGAGAGAGGAGAGTTAATGCCCTACAACACAACCTGTTCGGAGATTTGTCTATGAGAAAGCTAGTTATTTCTGGTAGCTCTAAGCTTTACGAGCGCGCGCTCTATTGGCGAGGCTATTTTGAAGGACGCGGTTATGAGGTCATCGACTGGCCACGCCCGATTTTTGAAAATGAAGATCCTCTCGCCGAAACTCCGCCAGCTCCAGGGCTTCCGCTCGGACGTCTAATTCGCCAAGGCGAGGCTACTTATGCCGATCGTTTAACGAAAGTCTATCAGCAATACTACAAACATCTCGATCAAACTGACACTTTCTTCCTTATGAACGAGGACAAAAATGGCATCGAAGGCTACATTGGGCCTGGCGCTATCGCTGAACTCACTTATACTGTCATTGGTAATCTCAATCGTGGCCGCAAAGTTGATATCCAAATCCTTAAAATGCCATCCAAAGAGCAAAACTGCTATGACGAGGTTAAGTTCTGGCTTGACCAAGATTGGATTAAGGTTTATCGGCGTCCAACTGGCAAAAAAGCTACGGTTCCAGTCCCCGACGATACCCCAAAGTCTTCTACTCCATCCAGCGATAACTCTGAGGATGCTTCCGTTCCTGAACCCGATCCACTCCCCACCACATCAGCCGCTCCTGGCACTATCGCACCAGTTTCCCTCCCACAATCCGAACGTCATGGCTTCTTCGGCTTTGGTAGTAAAAATATTGATATCCTCACTTGCAAGAAAAAATGTCTTAAAAGCCTTACACCTGAAGTTCGCGAATATCTCAATATTCTCTCTGACGAATTTCCATCTTGGCTTCTGAAATATATCGCTACCCCTGAAATGCAACGCCTTAGTACTGTCAGTATGGTCAATATCGACTATAATGCCCTCTACAACCTCACTGGATTCAACTCAGTCTTTCAACATAGTATCGCTGTTGCTCTCATCATCTGGAATTTTACCCACGACAAGATCCAAACCCTCGCCGGTCTTTTTCACGATATTGCCTCTCCCGCCTTCAAACATGCGATCGATTACATGAATGAAGACTCCGAGCGTCAAGAATCTCTTGAGGAACATACCGCCGAAATCATTCGCAACTCTCGCGCCATCACTCGTCAACTCAAGCGTGACGGCATCCTTGCTAGTGAAGTTTCCGATTATCACGTCTACCCTATCGCCGATAATGAAGCACCCGGTCTTGCCGCTGATCGTCTTGAGTATACCTTCAGTAATGGTCTTTTCCTCTTTAGTACGCTTGAGCTGTCCAAGGTTAAAGAATATTATAATAATCTTACTATTCTTAAAAACGAAAGTGGTCTCGACGAGCTCGGTTTTAAAGATGCCGACACTTGTATTGACTTCGTCCAAACTACCCTGCCACAATTCGCAATCTACAACAGCGACAAATCACGCCTCATTATTCAGTTTACGGCCGATATCTTAAAATCTATGATCAACAGTGGCTACCTCAGCTCCGATGACCTCTTCGTCATGAGCGAACGCGAAATTATTGATTGGATTTTAAGCTGCGGCGATCGTACACTGAGCGAAGCTTTCCGCCAATATCAACGCGCTACTAACATCTATACTGGCGCTACTGCCAAGAAAAACTGCTATTGTACCAGCGTTAAAGGCAAAATCCGTTACGTTGTACCACTTGTCTCAGTTCCTTCTGATAACGACAAAGAAGAACCAACCACCGAGCGCATCACGACTATTTCTCGCAAAATTGACAGCGCGATCAAATCCCACCTCAACACCAAGTTCTCCAAATACGTCGGATTCGACTTTGATTTTAAACCTTATACTGAGTAACTATGCCCAGTTCTTCCTCGCTCGCCGAAGAAGTCTACGCCTTTCTCCGCTCTATTCCCTCCGGTAAAGTCGTTACTTATGGTCAGATTGCCACCCATCTTGGCAATCCTCACCTTGCTCGCGCCGTTGGAAATATCCTTCATCATAATCCTGACCCAGATTATACCCCCTGTTTTCGCGTCGTTAATAGTAAAGGTCGACTCGCGCCCAACTTCGCTATTGATGGGCCAGAAGAACAGCAACGTCGCCTCGAAGCTGATGGCATAGAGGTTATAGATTTTCATGTCGATCTCAGCCAATATCAATACCACCCCTAGCTTCCTCATTTTTAAAACCGCAGCCAATTCCCTATCTTCATCCTCCCATTGATTACTCTATGGCTAGACAACGGAGGGAGAAGCCAACATGATGTGATGCAGGATCTCCCCAAGAAGTATGTATAGTAGTAACGGGTTGATAAAGGAAGCTTGAAGATGTTTGCATCCAAAAAGAGATGTGCGATCCTGCTACATTCATATATTGCGGTTCCTTACGTGCATAACCGCTGCGGACGACACGCTTTTCTTCGTCCGCAGCGGGCTGATACATCCACATTACACAATTATTGGAGGTCCAGTCTCTGTAGCATACTATCGTGAATCTTATGGTAGTGCAATCGATGCCTCGAAAAATTTATTCTTCAATGATTATGGTGTTGGTCCCAGCAATAATTATCTACGCTACTTCGGCTTCTCCCTCCGTTGTCTAGCCATAGAGTAATCAAGGGAGGATAAAAACCCAAGCATAAGGAATAAGGAAAAGATAAATAAAAAATGTCAGTAAGGCTACCATGAGGCTATTTTGGATGTTCTTTTCCTTATTTATGCTATAATACTTATAGTTACTTCAAAAATAAACAGGAAAAACCAACATGTGCACTGCGGCTACTTATGTAACAAAAAACGCCTACTTCGGACGCAATTTTGATTATGATATCTCTTACAACGAGGAAGTTACCATTATCCCACGCAACTTCCCTTTCGAATTTCGTGAAGTTAATAATCTAGATACCCACTACGCAATAATCGGAATCGCCTGCGTCTCAGAAAACTATCCCCTACTCTATGACGGCGTCAACGAAAAAGGCCTTGGTGGTGCCGGCCTCAATTTTTCTGGCAATGCTGTCTATAATGATCATATTGATGGTAAAGACAATGTTGCTCAATTTGAATTTCTCAACTGGATTCTTGGTCAATGTGCTAACATTGATGAGGCTAAAACTCTCCTCGCAAAAATGAACTTCCGCAATCTTAATTTCAGCGAACAGCTCCCCGCTACTGGTCTCCACTGGATCTTCGCTGACGCGACTGGCGCTGCTATCACCGTTGAATCCATGGCTAATGGTCTAAACGTCTATGACAACCCTGTCGGCATTCTCACTAATAATCCACCCTTCGATAAAATGCTTCTTCAACTCAGCAACTATCAACATCTCTCCGCCAAAGCTCCAGTCAATAACCTTGCCCCAAACCTTAATCTTCCAGTCTATAGCCGTGGTATGGGTGCGATTGGTCTTCCAGGTGACCTCTCGTCCGAATCTCGCTTTGCAAAAGCTGCTTTTACCAAACTCAATTCCCTTTCCGAGAGCGACGAAATTTCTAGCGTAAATCAGTTCTTCCATATCCTTCACTCCGTTGATCAGCAACATGGCTGTTGCGACCTCGGAGACGGCCACTACGAATTCACTATTTACACGGACTGCTATGATCTAGGTACTGGGTCTTTCTACTACACAACCTACAAAAACCATCAAATTACCTCTTATAGTCTCGCTAACACTGATCTCGATTCTACCGAACTCTTCCATACTCCTATCATCAACGCAGAACAAATCAATTACCAAAACTAAAATTCATTTGAGGAATCACTAATATTTCTAGATTCGCACTGGCGGAGAAAGATATATTATCTAATGCAAAACCAAGCTCAACTTTATGCGACGTCTACTTAAGATCAGTTTTGACCAAGCTCTCCTTTCCTTGACGCCAATTTTGTCATGGTTTTGTTTAAGCTTACTTATCGATAAAAATCTGATCAGCGTTTTCACAATTACCTATCCTTTGCAATACATCTGCGGCATCATCCGCTCTCCTTTCTCAATTGGTGCCAATATTAGTAAAAACCGTGATAAGAATAAAAATGCAGTCATGTCCGGTCTTGTACTTGGTAGTATTATTGCTATGCTTGTTTATGGTTTTACAATCCTTCATATTGATTCTTTTATCAACTTTATGAATATGGATGCCAGCGTTTACCACACTTTCGCTATATATGCTGTCATCATTCTTGCGCTTCAAACAATCTTCACTTTCGTACTTGATAAACTCTACTACGAAAACCAAAACAACCGAGCTAATCGCTACTCAATTATATTCAGTCTCTTGAATTTTAGTATTCTAATTGGCACTGCCCTCCTCGTACGTGATTCCATTACTATTGTTACCGTAACCAGTATCGTTATGAGTGTTTTTACTCTCTACGTTTTTCTACGTAACTGTAACCGGTTTCGCTTCCGTCTCAATTTTCTACATTGCCTCAAATACGACTCCTCAAGCCTTGCCAGCTACTTCTTCGGTTTCCTAACCTTCCTTTTTGGCCTTAGTAATGCCCTCGAATTTGGTGCCGAATATGGTCTCGCTATTACTTTTGTCTCGCTTATTACCGATACCCAATGGGATGCCCTTGAATCAGTCACTATTCTCGCCAAAGTTAACGTTAGCCAGAAAAAATTTAACTACAAAAAATCCCTCCGCAATGCTTATGCTTTACTTTCTGTTCTATATATTTCTAGTTTAGTCATGTTCTTCGGGCTTTGCCAATTCTATCCGCTCAACCTTCCACTAACTTTAGTCTTTCTAGGCTTTGAGTTCCTGGACTTTTTGCTTTGTCCCGCCTATTATCTTTACACCTCTTTTCTCCAGCTCAACTGGTCTGCCGCCAATACTACCGTCAACCGTATCATCGCCCGCTCGCTCCGTCTCTGTTGCTCGTTCCTCCCCACGCCTTTCTGTAACTGCATCGGTTCCATCACCTCTACACTCTATCAGCTCGCCACGACCAAGTTTTTCTTCTACCGTAACTTCCTCGTCGACAAAAACGGTCGAGTTAGCCGCCGTCGTGGTCACCGGCAGCCTTCCCTTCGTTACCATTATAGCGATCTCCCCGTCGACAAAGATTAGCATCTGACCTATGCTATAATATATTTATGGACAAAGCCCAGCTCGCCAATTTATTCGCGTCTCTACACTTACCAAAAACTGGCTATTATATCGCTTCTGGCGGCGCCCTAGTGCTTTACGGCCTACGCAAACGCACCAATGATCTCGATCTCTATGTTACTCCCGAGCTCTTCGCAAAGCTTTCCGCTGAATATCATATTGATCCTACCGACACCGATGAATATAACAGTTACCATATCAAAGACGGTCGTGCTCAAATTCTCATCGACGAGCATCCCGAAAAATCTTCAATTTGGCTCAATGGCTATCTCGTCGAAACTCTTGAGAGCATTCTCAAGTTCAAGCTCTGGCGCAACGCACCTAAAGATCAACCCGATATCGCCAAAATCCAAAATTATCTTAAAATTAATAAAGACAATGTCAACTAACTGCGTCTTCTGCAAACTCGACTACTCTCTCCCAGAAAACACTATCATTGAAGAAACCACTAGCTTCCGCATCATCCCTGGCACTGGCGCTCTCGTCGAAGGTTATCTACTCATCGTCAGCAAACGCCACCTCCTCGCCATGAGCGATCTATCGCCCGCCGAACAACGAGAGTACCGCTATCTTATCAAGAAATACCGCGCTAAATTTAAATCCGTTTACAATCAATTCCCAATAATCTTCGAACATGGCTCCCCAGACTCAAAATCCCATATTTCCGCCAACAGTGTTAATCATGCCCATACCCACATCATGAATCATCAATTTACCAACGAATCGCGCATTCTACAAAAAATCAATCTCCAACCCTGCAATTTCTTAAACCTCTACGTTAACACTAGAAACTATGTTTTCTATCTTAACCCTCAAAATCAACCTTACATCTCTTTTGACTTTCCACCCACTAGTCAGCTCATGCGTCGCCTTATCGCCGAAGATCTCAAAATTCCTTCACAATACAATTGGCGCCAAAACAATTTTGACGCCAACATCCTCAAAACTCTCCAAAACTTCCAATAGAAAAGACCCCTCTTAACTCAAAATAAGCATTTCAAGATTAAAATCGAGCTATTTTTGAATTTGAGGAGATGAAGCGCGTCTTTTGGACGAGCGAAGCTCCGAAAAACAAAAAGAGCCGATTTTGGCTCAAAATGGAGCCGTTGACTGGGATCGAACCAGCGACCTGCTCGTTACGAATGAGCTGCTCTACCAACTGAGCTACAACGGCACACCCCCATTATATCACACCTGTCGCCCCCATGCCATAATTATAACCCTGAGTCCTTCTCTCGCCATCGCTAATCAACTTCTCGAGTCCGCAGCGGGTGGATTAGTAATGTTGCTAGTATGGCCGGGAGTAATGCTAACGGAGTAGCCACGCATCTATATAGCTGGTCCAGACATGCCTATACTAAAATGGGGGCATTTAGCTTAAACGGGAAGACTGGCGAACCGGTTAATCCTTCCACGCCAGATGGCCGTTACTGGGGCTTTTCCCTCCGTTGTCTAGCCATATAGAGTAATCAAGGGAGGATGAAGAAAATAAGCTTGCACTTCCAGCACAATAGATTCAGTCTCCTAGCTACACCGCAACCTTACAAAATACACAAAAATAACTCCCTACGGAGTCTTTATTAACCTGGCGGAACCGACGAGACTCGAACCCGCGACCTCCGCCGTGACAGGGCGGCGCTCTAACCAACTGAGCTACGATTCCACTAATTCATATTATAGCGCACTTCTTCCCAAATTACAACCATGAAATTGCAAAATTAGCCTAGTTTCCTAGGCTAATTCCTTTTTTGATAAATCTCTACTTCGTCACCGCATCAACATTACGCAAGAACATTATATCCTCAATGATGCCTATTACCGCTGCTGCAACCATAATCCATCCCACAACTGTCACTACAACACCCACGCTCACGATCATATAAATACCTAACGCCAACATTACCAACGAAAGCAGCAAAACATAAAACCATTCCTTTACTCCTGCCGCATGTAGTTTAATCGCCGTATTCATACGTACTAATGACCCATAGATCATCCATGCGCCAACCACGATGCCAATAGCTCCAGTCAACTGCTCCCATAGTACCACCGCAATCACACCAAATACTAACGCAATAATCCCGTATAACAAATCATTGTTATAGTAATCATAGCGTCCATGTACCGCGAAGTAATTAACAATCTTGTATACGCCTTTCACCATCAAAAAGATGCCGACGACATAAAAAATCACTCGCATAATTCCCTCTGGGTTCCAGATCAAAATCATGCCGAGCGCGCCGATAATTATCGACTCCAGAATAGCCAACCAGCCTGAGCTTTTGGCCATCTGCAAAACTGGCGCCGCTTCCCGCCCCGACGACTTCGAAGCGGTTTTCTTTTTTGTTGCCATATTGCCTCCTAATTTTACGCTAACCGGTCCTATACAGCTAGCAGGATATTTTACTTATGTTTATATTTTATCATGCTTCTCGGATTCGCTAAAGTATTTCTTGATTTCCTCAACCGCCTCAACTACCTTATGTCTGCCTGCTGCATCAGTATTTTCTCGTACATCTTCACAAATTTCTCGAATATGCGCTAAACCCTCACCATATTTGCTCTTCATCCAATCCTGCATCGGAAAAATCCAAACATGAAAATGCTGCGAACGCTCCTCCTGTAAAACCGTGACCCGAGTAGCTAATCCCAGTTCCTTTATGACCTTTATCGACTTTACAACTAGCTCAATTAATTCCGCCCGTTCTTCTTTCGTCATCTCAGTCAGCGAGTTAATATGACGTTTAGAATTAATTACTAGAAACCCTCCTATCGGTATCTCTGGATCGCCCGACATTATAAGGGCATCGCTCTCATAAACTACTCCACCTGGCGCTATTATTCCTTTCTTAGCAATCTCACAGCCCAAACACTCTAGTACCTTATACTCATTCCCTAAATAATCTCTTATGTTTGGCATTTATTTCTTCTCCATAATATAGCCAATGTAGTCTCCCATCTCAATTTCTTTCTTCTTCTCGTAATCTAGACCTTCAAACACGCCCACAACAAAACCTTTGTCTAACCAGCTATCCATCCTTAGAATAAACTCTCCCTCAATCTCCGGTAGCTTCTGTATTTCATTATAACTCGTCTTTGCTATGGCTGTTTGTGCATAGATGCCAAACTCCTCCAAATTTTTAATGAACGTGAAGTTATTATCTGTTACATAAACTAGAGTTTTATCCTGATTTTCCATAGCTACATCTAACGCCTGCTGATAATCCGAGTACAGGAACGAAGGCTTACTCATCATCGCTCCAAACAACACCAAAACAACCGCTCCGCCCAGCGCCACCTTCTGACCTATTTCCCTTATCGCAAGCATCGCCAGCCCTATCACTAGACATACCATCACCGGCATCAAATACCGAATCTCCACATATGGCGCCAACAACATCACTATCACAACATAAAACATCGCCGGGAATACCAATAGCCCTAGCTCCGTCCGCTCTTCGTCCTTTTCCTTCCCCCATAGCCAAATCATCAGCCCTACCACTAGCAAAAAAGGAACATAGATATTCGCCCGAACCACTTCTAGAAATCCCCAAAGCCGCTCGCCTAGACCCATCGTCGGTACTACTAACGCACCCACCCCACGATAACTTGCAAAAATATGCATCAACGATGCTGGATACAAAATCACTCCAAATATCCCTGTCCCGACATGCAACGCAATATATTTCTTCAAACTATCATACCTCTTACCCTTCACCATCTTTACCACCATCATCAGGAAAATCGCCGCTAGGTAGATCACATAGAAGTACTGCGTCAAAAATCCAAGCAAAATCGCCATTCCTAGCCCAATCGCATCCTGTCGAGAAATCTTATACTCTGCCTGAATAATCTTCAAGTTGTAGTATAATGTCAACGCTACAAAGAACCCCATCACCGTATACATTCGCTGGAACGTCACCATATTAATCCCTAGCACCGAGAAATTTAGCAAAATTAAGCTCGGCAAAATCGCCTTTTCCTTCCCCAGTAGCAAACAAATCTTCACCACCATCCAGCCAGTCATCAAGAAGAAAACCAAGTTAATTATGAAACCAACTTGATAAGTCCACCCTTGGAAAATCCCCGCCAATACGTGAAAAATCAAATAGTATAGCGGCGGATGCACGTCTCGCGCTTGATTATCATAAACCATCGCCGGATTGAATCCCGTGAAACTCGCATAACTTTCGTATACCTCTCGCGATCTAAATTTTGGTGCGCCGTTCTCGTCCGCCGTCGCCATCAGCTCGTCCCAGACCGGCGACACCGACGAGCTAATCGTGTATGCTTCATCCTCATGAAACCCAGCTTTCTGCGTCTCCCAAAACGCCATAAACCCTACCGTCAGAATCGTGATAATCCCCAAACCAATCTTCGTCCCGCGACCAAGTTTTGCTAAAGTTTCTCTGAATTTCATATATCGCCATGATCTCGCCCCCCCCCGGGGCGGGGCGGCCCGCGGGGACGGGGGGAAGGTCTAAAGCGTTCATGAAAGTAATTAGGATCGGGGAC
>CANEKB010000010.1 GCA_947427985.1 uncultured Candidatus Saccharibacteria bacterium | reverse complement strand
TCCAAAATCACGGCCCAAAGGGCTCGATTTTGGAAGTTCCACCTTCGATTGAGAGGTAGCCTAAGTCCTTGTTACTGATTTTGAGTAAGGATTTATTATCTCCCCTTATTCCACAAAACCCCTTGCATTTTTGCCACATGTGCGTTATAATCAGAGTACACCGCGAAAGTTTAGGTATTAATCCTAAAATTTTGCTAAAACGTGCGGTTTTAGAGCACAATTCGTCGCGGGATAGAGCAGCCTGGTAGCTCGTTTGGCTCATAACCAAAAGGTCGTTGGTTCAAATCCAACTCCCGCAACCAAAATAGCGTCAGTATCGCCCCCCCGATCTGGCGCTATTTTGGTATCGTATCATAAATATACCGACAAAAAAAGAAGCCGCCCTATTGTCCTGGGGAAGGACGCATGCGTCTTCAATAATTCCATTCTAGCATACTATTTTTCGATGTCAATAATCTTTTTGTGCTTCGTAATCAGTAGAACGTGTAGAATGTTTGTTTTTGTCGTGGCTAAAAAGTGCCTAATCCTAGCCTCTGCTTGAACGGGCGTCATCGTAGTAGGTTTTAATAAGCTAATGATAACATAATTAGACTGCCGACTAGCCTTTTTAAGGTTATCACGGATAGTAAATTTACTATTTCCCCGAATACTCTTAATCTCCCAAGATTGGCCATTCGTCAAAACCTTAATATCCGGGGTAGTCCTATTTCCGCGAAGAATAAACTCTATATTGCTACGAAACCATGGCGCACAAATTTTAGCCACCAGTATTTCGTATTTATCTGGGTAAGGTTTCAAATCTGGTGGCACAATAATGTCGTACTTATTGCTCATCGTTACCCTCTTGATTATGGGAATGGTTACTGATCTTGTTTAGTTCATCGACGATATCATCGGCCTCGTCAAATAACTCGGTCACTTTCTTGCGAATACTCCTTGGTAGTAGGCAATCGTACCTTAGAGTAATTTTTAGCTCCCATCCATCCCCAGCTTCGTTGACGCCCCGTTCTTTAAACTGTGAACGATCGTGGGGTTCATCTAGGAACGAATTTGATGTGGTCGCAGCTAGCTTGGCGTTGGTACCATTTGCAGTATTGCTGGTATCCGCATTTGTATGCTCGACTTTAGCGAATTCTGGCTGAACAATAACGCCGCTTTTTAGCATGCCGGCATACTCAGCTGAGTCTCTAAAAGTCTGCGCAGCGTTACTGGCTGCCTTATCGGCAATGCCATAGTTCCTAGCTAAAATATTCGGTAGCATCGTTGGCAATGCACTGCCCATATAGGTTTTAACTAGCTTACTGTACAGCGCTGGTGCTTGAAAGGCTTCTGTAATTGCTAAGCCTTTTTCGTCTTCAGAAGTAGGATTAATAATTCGGTTTGCTAAGTCTGAAATCCCATAAGTACTACCCGAACGTGCTAGCAGGCCATAATGTACGCATGCCGCAATCTTGCCGGCCGAAATTCCATTTATACCGCTGTATCCCAAGGCTTTTGCGGCCTCCTCTCGCGAATAAGGACCCTTACCTAGACGTTCTTTTAGATTCATGATATCATTCAGCGACGTTTCTAGTGAACATGCAGGGTAAGCTGTGCTGCGCTCGCGCTTCTTTTGTACTGGTTTAGGACTTGCATCGTCCATTTTTGTTCCTCCTGACTAATTATGTCTCAATAGTAGCAATGGATGTGAATTAAGTCAAGGATTTTTAGATAAAATTGTCGCTTTTGTACTTAAAACAGATGTAACTAATGTGGTTATTTGTTTCACTCTTGTCACAAACTATAAGCGTAAACGTCTGTATAGCCGTTTTGAACTAAAGATACTAAAATGGAAATGAAACCGAACACTCCTTCGGAACTTTTCCACACCTGTGAAAATCCCGTACAATGGAATGTCGTAAAATCAAGTTGACGAACGATAATAAGGTTATAAAATAATTTAGATAAAATGCTTGACAGATATAATCGATTCTTTCTAAAATTACTTTGCGAAACCTAGCTTTCAAGCATAAATACTATTGACAAAAAACACAATCTGTGCTACAATGATAACAGAGAATGGCGGTAATACAAATATCGGCTATCCTCAGCAGGTTTAAAAGATCAGAAATGGTTAAGTGACCCTGTTTGTGAATCTCTCTTTATCCCCGCATCGTCAGTTTATTGATAAGACATACGGTTTAACCGGTAAAACAAGGAGGAGAATATGGCAAACTTAAACTCTCAGACCGTTTTTCAGCAAGAGATTATGCACCTACCGACTCCCGAACGCGAAGGAAAGCTCGCTCAACTCATCATTAGCTATCGCTCGTCTATCGACGGGAGCCGGCTGACCGACGATTACACTGTCGACCTGAAGCCGGGCCAGTACTTTAGCGTCACCTCCCCGCGATTCCAAGATTTCTACACTAACGATACTGTCGTTGAGGGTACAATGCCAGATGATGGCAATGACCTCAGTCTCGTGGTTTTCTACGAGGGAATTTACGACGAACAGCCGACCTTGCGGGAGCGTTTTCAGCAGTCCGTATGGTACAAGCCCGTTGTTTTGACTGTTGCGGCTGTGCTCTGTGTGATATCTATGCGCTCACCATGGTCGCTCGAAAACATCCTGAGGGATTATCTATTCCCGACCGAAACAGTCGTGGAAGAGACTTCCATTGAAGAGACACCCGTCGACGAAGCCAAGGAGTATATCCTGCGTATTAACTATGTCGTCGAGGGCGGGTCTTATGCTTTTCCCAGTTATACGGTGCGTTGCACTGAAGGCTCTGACTTTAGTGTCTCTTCTCCTGTACTTGAGGGATATTCGCCGAGTAAGCTCATGGTTGCTGGTCGTATGCCCGGTTCGGATTACATGGAGACGGTGATGTATTACAGAACCACTTCCATTCTGTCCGACCCCGCCTACACTGGCAACGCGACAATAGGTGGCGGCATGAATCTTGAAGACATACCTAAGTATGATAAGGAGTACGACGAATATCAGCCGGCTGAGCCAAAACAGTATGATTATCCTTTCCAGGACGATTACGACTACGGACCTACGAATGGGGCCGGAAGCAATCCTTTCCATGACGCTTACGACGATCCTGTGAGTGGTGGGGTCGGGAACAATAATATCGACGACCACTCGGGCGAAATTAAAGAACCCGTCAATGCTGTACCAAATTCCTAACCATTTTTATCTTACCTGAGCTCTTTACCCTAGCGGAAAAAGGCCCCTCCTTGTGAGGGGCCAATTTCGTATGCGATATTGTAAGTATTGAAACTTTTACTCTACTTCGCTCGAAGTTTCTTCATCATCATTCACTTCGACGGTTTTATCGAGCTCGCTTGAGGGTTCTTCGTCAGCCTCGCTCAATGCGTTGAGCAGGGAATCTTCCGCGTTCTTGCGTTTCTTTTTCTCCGGTGCTTTAGCTAGCTCGATATCAATTTCAAAGCCAGTCAATTTCGAAGCCAGGCGCACGTTCTGTCCTTGACGACCAATCGCAATTGATTGCTGATCTTCAGTGACATAGACTTTTGCCTTTTTACCATCGATTTCCACCTTGACGACTTCTGCTGGGCTCAAAGCTTCTCGGATATATTCTGATGGATTATCGCTCCAGTTAATAATATCAATTTTTTCGCGGTCACCAATCTCGTTCATGATTGCCTGTACGCGCACCCCACGTCCACCGACAAAAGTACCGACTGGATCCACTCCTGGCACAGTTGACATTACGGCAATTTTTGTCCGACGTCCAGCCTCGCGGGCGATACCCTTAATTTCGACCGAACCATTATCAAGCTCTGGCACTTCCTGGCGGAAGAGATATTCAATAAACTCCGCATTCCCGCGCGAGAGAATTAATTGTGCTCGCGCATCGTCGTGTTCGACGCCCTTGATATAAACCTTAATTCGCTCACCGACCGTGTAATATTCACCATCAATCTGTTCGCTACGTGGCATGATACCGCTCGCACGCCCTAGGTCGATTCTTACTACGCGTGGCTCTACTCTGGAGATTATACCGGCCACTACGGTTCCGATCTTGTCTTCAAACTCCGACAAGACTGCATCGCGCTCGGCTTCACGCAAACGCTGGATCACGACCTGTTTTGCTGACATCGCCGCCACGCGACCAAAATGCGTCACCTCAGTCGATTCTTCAACCACGTCGCCCACCTTCGCGTCTTCCTTGATTTTCTTAGCTTCTGCAAGTGGAATTTCGGTTGCTGGATTGTAAGCCAAATCATCATCAATCACCTCGCGACTTACATAAACTGTCGCTTTGCCGGTTTTTGTGTCGAGGATTGCGCGTACGTTCATCTCTTTGTCGCCGTTATCTTTGCGCCAAGCTGCTGCGATTGCCATCTGTACTACATCTAGCACGACGTCTTCTGGCAAACCTTTTTCTTCAGCAATCATATGCACCATCTCGGCCAATTGTTTCAGATCCAAACCTTCCATTTTACTCCTTTCAATAAAAAGCCCGGCCTTCTTCAGGTCGGTCAATATCTGTATATCCTTATTGTATCTCAAGCCTCTCCCTCTGTCAACCCCATTCTCTAACCATCTTCATCCTCTCCATGATTACTCTATGGCTAGACAACGGAGGGGCATGCCCCAACCACGATTGGACCCAATATAGTTAACCTCATTGCCACCATTACCAATCGCCGGAAAAGCATCAAAACTACTACTAGAAGTCGCCTTTGACCAAGTATATACAACAGTTCCAATTCGTTCTAGGATGTAGTCGCGTCTGCTAGCAACTCCGCTGCGGACGAAGCAGCCTATTTTTTGCCCAATTAAGACAAAAATCGATGAAAATAACAGAGGTAAATCTATTTTGAACTTGTATAGCCTATACAAGTTCGTCCGCAGCGGGTATGTTGGGAATTATAATAGTAGTATCTTCGCTCTGGGCGGTAATCGTCAAACTGTCTGGTCATCAGTATCTGGCCTAGATTTTGAATACGACCATACGACGTCTAAACCATCTGACGGTTCAAACCGTTGGTGGGGTTACCCCCTCCGTTGTCTAGCCATATAGAGTAATCAAGGGAGGATGAAGGATAAGGAAAAGATAACATATTAGCTTGAGTGGAGTAATAAGGACCTAGGCTAGCTAGAAATCGTGAAGCTTGACTTCTGAGGCTGGAATCTTTTCGCCCTGCGTAGGAAGTGAGAGAAGAATATGCTTGCATATTCTTCCGAACTGACGCCCGCAGGACAAGGAGCGTTAGCTCCGCTTTTGGAAGATGAGAAAAGTTCCACCTTCGATTGAGAGATAGCGCTAACACGGATTGTGTATATGATTATGAGAGATTCTTCTTTATTCCTTTACATAAACCGCATTATCATAGGTCTTTTTCAGCCTTTCGTCCGAGAAATGTTCGTCGAAAAATATCTCAATCGCATTATCTGCTGGGTCACCTGCTCGCCTCTGTGCCTGCCGCAGAGTTGCCCCAAGCGACATCGCAATATCAAACGCTAGAAAAGTTGCCAAAATTGCGCAAAAGATGTTCAGCCCTTGACCTTCCAATTTTCGATAACCCTTCTCTAAAATGGGAAATAGCCATTTTGTTGCAAAAAGCACCAGTAGTCCCCAAAACAGCATGTATGGCACTGTCGTTCGCCCATCGATATCCATAAAGCGGTCGCTATAATTCCATGATCTTGTCCCAAACAGCCATTCTTGCAGCACGCTCAGGATATACTCAAACACCCCGCCTAGTAACGCGCCGCCGAAAAAGCATGCCTGCCAGTTCATTTTCTTGCGATAAAACAACAAATATATCCCCACCGCCCCTATACCATATACTGGACTGAATGGTCCATAGACCAACCCGCGCCGCGATTGCCAAATCAACTCGCCGCCCGATGCCCAAAAATTCTTCCAGAGTGTGATAATCTCCTCATAATATGTTCCAAAAATGCACCCAATCGCAAATATCAGCACCACTTGGTTAAAAATCAGTCGCCGCCGCGCCTTTTTCGTTGAAATCAAAACCTTTTCCGTTTCCGAATCCAGCTTTTCTGTCATAATCCCTATAATTATAGCATATTTACGCCGCTTCCTAAAATTCCGAAAAAAGGAAAAACGGCCCCGTTCAAGGGGCCGTGTCCGAGGCTCAAAGGCCTCTTCGGCAGGTTAATCTTCGGAGAAACTCTCCTCGATCCCGCCATTCATGTGCGTAAGATCATGCTTCGCTTAGTTTAAAACAGTCGGCTTCTCGCCGGGCTTGTAGGTGATCCCCTCATTAGGGCCAAAGGTCTGACCGCTCACCCTCTCGATGGTCTCATCGCTCAGGGTTACGAATGTGGCGTATGCGCCGAAAATCTGCCAATCATATCTGTTGACACTGGCGTTTTCAGCCTCGTTGCCGGAGACCAGGTAGAGGGAATCGTTGAACATGATGAACTTTGCCGTTCCTGCCTCATCAAGGTAGATTGTTGCCGGCAGCTCAACCTCAATCGGTTCACAGCTAGCAACACAGGGATCAGTCAGCCTCAGTTCGTCAAAGTTCACGTCGTCCTGGTCGGTGATGACGCCGATAACCGCAAAAAGCGCGATTTCGTTGCCATCTTCGTCGTAGACGTAGGGCACGTGATTTTCCTGGAGCAGTTCCAAAGTGGGGACTTTCCCCTTGGCTTCCAGAACTTCCGCCAGCGTGAACGGATACTCATACGGCTCGCTGCCGATGCCCGGTCCTCCGCCAACACTGGCATTGCCCAGAAAATACGGATCCAGGTCGATGCCTTTGTAGACTAAATCTTCGCCCGGTCGCGGACTCTCGTCGGAAGCCGGTCCCTTATCTTTCGTGATGGTAGGTTCGTCGACGGGCTCGTCTATCAGTCCATCGGTGGCGGGGAAGTCGTCGACGGTCTTGTCTGTCAGCCTGCCGGTCGCGGCGCTCCAAATCGTCACGGTCGCCAGCACCAGCATCGCGCAAAGGATTACTCCTCCGAACACGCGCTTCCAGATGCTTTTCGGCTCGACTTCTGGCCCATTCGTGTTGTTGTTCCGATAGTTGTTGTCGCCGTTCTTGATCCACTTCATAATAGTGAACCTCCTTTTATCAAATTTTAGCAACAAGTTGCAGGGATTTGCGAAACATATTCTTAATGGGGTCAGAGCTTCACCTGTAAACAGGTTTCACTCATACCTCCATTGTAGCACACATCATCGAAAAAGTCAATAGTGATTATGCTTATTACTCATATAAATTTACTAAACTAGTCAAGTTGCACACAAAATCTACTGGCACTCTTGACACAAGACTGCTAATTTGTTACAATGAACTCATGTTAGCACTATTGACACATGAGTGCTAACGAGCTATACTGAAACTATAGAACAGAGTTGATTAAAAAAATGCGTCTGCTGATGGTTAGACTATGGTTCTTTGAGGGAGGATCCGGACTTACGAGGAGGAAGAGCGGCGCGACCCTGCGACGGCAGGCGTCGCGAACGCGCCTCCCGAGAAGAATGATAGTCTAACCACCAACAGCCGAATTATTAAGAAAGGAACTATATGTCAAAAATTATTGGTATCGACCTTGGTACTACCAACAGCGCTTTCGCTTATATGGTAGCCGGTAAACCAGAGGTCATTACGAACAGCGAAGGTGATCGCACGACCCCGTCGGTCGTCGCCGTTACGAAAAAAGGCGACCGTCTCGTCGGTAAAGTTGCGCAGCGCCAACGTGTTACGAACCCAAAGAATACTATCTATGGCATCAAACGCTTGATCGGTCGTAAATTTGACGACAAAGAAGTCCAGCGCGATCTTGATATCATGCCTTATAAGATTGTCAAGAAGGGCAACGGTGTTGCCGTCGAGATGGATGGCAAGGAATACACCCCAGAAGAAATCTCTGCCATGATTCTTTCGAAGATCAAGGCTGATGCTGAAGCTTTTCTTGGTGAGAAAGTTACTGAAGCAATCATTACCGTGCCGGCTTACTTCGACGATTCTCAGCGCCAAGCAACCAAAGACGCTGGTAAAATCGCTGGTCTTGAAGTCAAGCGTATCATTAATGAGCCGACCGCAGCCGCTCTAGCCTACGGCCTCGAAAGCAAGAAAGACGAGCAGATCGCCGTCTTCGACCTTGGTGGCGGTACTTTCGATGTTTCTATTCTCGAGCTTGGCGATGGTGTCTTTGAGGTGAAATCTACCAACGGTGATACTCACCTCGGTGGTGAAGACTTCGATAACGTAATCGTGAACTTCCTCCTTGATGAATTTAAGAAGGAATCTGGCATTGATATTCGCGACGATGCCGCCGCGATGCAGCGCGTAAAAGACGAAGCTGAGAAGGCTAAGAAAGAGCTTTCTTCGACCACTTCCGTCGAGATTAACTTGCCGTTCTTGACTGCTGATGCTGACGGCCCGAAGCACTTTGAATACACGCTTACCCGTGCAAAGCTCGAAGAGTTAGTCAAACCACTTCTTGATCGTCTCGCTGAGCCAGTTCAGAAGGCTTTGAAAGATGCTAAACTTAGCGCTAAGGATATCGACGAGATCGTCATGGTTGGTGGTATGACCCGCATGCCGGCTGTTGTCGAAGAAGTTAAAAAGATCTTCGGTAAAGACCCGATGCAAGGTGTGAACCCAGACGAAGTCGTTGCCGTCGGTGCAGCGATCCAGGGCGGCGTCTTGCAAGGCGATGTTAAAGATGTTCTCTTGCTTGACGTTACTCCGCTTTCTCTCGGTATTGAGACGATGGGCGGTGTTAGCACGAAACTGATTGAACGCAATACTACTATCCCGACCAGCAAATCAGAGGTATTCTCCACTGCTGCCGACAACCAGCCACAGGTCGAGATTCACGTCCTCCAGGGCGAGCGCGAAATGGCTGCCGACAACAAGTCTCTCGGTCGTTTCGTCCTTGATGGTATTGCCCCAGCTCCTCGTGGCGTCCCACAAATCGAAGTTACTTTCAACATTGATGCTAACGGTATCTTGAACGTTACCGCTAAGGACAAGGGAACTGGCAAGGAACAGTCTATCACTATCCAGAACTCTGGTAACATGAGCAAAGAAGATATCGAAAAGGCTCAGAAAGAAGCCGAAGCTCACGCCGAAGAAGACAAGAAAAAGCGCGAAGCTGTCGATGTTAAGAATCAGCTTGAGAATAAAATTTACCAAGCCGAGAAAATGCCGGACGATTTCAAAGATAAAATCTCCGAAGACGATGTGAAGGCTATCAAAGATGCTGTCGAAGAGGCCAAGAAAGCCTTGAACGACACCAGCGCCGACAAGGAAACTTACGAAGCCGCCGTCAAGGCGCTCGACAACGTCCTCATGCCGATCGGTGCGAAGATGTACCAGAACACTTCGACCGACGCTGGCGCCGGTTCTGACGCGAAATCCGACGACGCTAAGTCTGATGACGGTGATGCAGTTGAGGGCGAGGTTGTAGATAAAGAATAACCTAGCTTAATCACTACAACGCAAAAGCACCTCAGAAATGGGGTGCTTTTGTGACCAGGTGAGAAAGGATAAATAAGTATTGACAATTTGACATACATGATGTATAATGGTGGTATCACCATGACCGGACTAGCCTAAGGTTCTTGTACCGACCGCGAATGCCGGTTTTTTGATGATTCTATTTAGCTTTCTTTTTCTTTGGCATGGCGATACTATTGGAAATCTCCTTTAGCGGTAGGATATATTTTTCGTAAGGCTTGAGAAGTTTTGAATATTTTGCGGTAGGGGTTATAATTTTTGCTAGTTTCTTTCTTTGGGATAAGAACTCCATTAGGCAAGCAAAGTCTCCGTCACCAGAGATAATAACTGCTTTGTCGTAATTATCGTATTCGATTGCTGCTGAATGTAATACTAATTCAGCGTCAACATTGCCTTTTGTCTGCTTTTTGCCGTTTTCAAGATAGGGAATTGTAGGCTTAAAAACTAGCGTGAACCCAAAGGATTGTAACTGATTATAAAGTTGAGTGTTTGTAGGTATATACCCAATGAAGAGAAAAGCTTTCTTGACGCCAAGGGAGTTACGCAGATAGAGGCGTAGGCGTCCGTAATCAAAATTGATCTGTTGATTCTTCGCCCCAAGATATAGGTTATTTCCGTCAATAAATGCGTAATTATTCATAAGTACATTATATCACATCGTGAATAAAGACAAACACCTCTAACCCACTAATATTTCCTAAAAACCGAACACCGTTACTCTGTATACCCATTGACATCTCGGCAAAAGTATGCTATCAAAAAGCCTCCAGCGTCTGCCGGAGGCTTTCGCTTTGCTCACTTTAGTGAGCTGGGGGGGGGTGACTGATTATCGGATGCGCTGCTATCACCGAAAAACTCTCCATCGGATTTGAGCCAGCGGTCTGTCAATAGCTCGCCACGGGTTGCTTTTTCGACCCATTCGGCCGCCGCGTCCAGATAGAGCCCATAGGCGTCAATCACGGTCGGCCCCCACTCCGCCGTCAGCTTGCGCGCCTCCAGAAACGGATAGGCCATCTGATCCAGGATTACCGCTTCGGCGTTTGCTTCCTGAGCAAGCAAGCATAACTTTTCGCGGCACTCATTCACCAGAGATACGATGCGGTGCGGATCTGTGGTTAGGCCCAGCTCCGACATCGTTCGTAGTAAGGAAACGGTGGCCTCCAGATTTTCGATCTGCTGGACACCGATGCCGGCTTTGCTCAGCCGCTCCCCCAGTCGTTGTTCGGTCGCGTACTGGGAACTATCTTGTATCCAGACCCGGTTCAGACGTTGCCGCCAGCACTCGTTTCGTACGGCGTCACTCATCTGCAAAATCTGCGGCATTCCATCAGCGCTCGCACCGCGTTTATATGCCCTGACCAGATTGTCCCCAACCTCGTCAAGATAGGCGGTGCTCGTGCTGTCGATACCGAGCAACAATTTCCGGTCGGCTTTGTTGTAGGCCTCCGGTAAGGGCATGCCGAATTTCAGGACCATGTCCATCCCCTCGGGCCCCATCACTACGATCGGCAGCATTCCGCTGTATTCGATGTTGCGCGCCATAATGCGTTCACCGATGGCTTCAGCAGTTCTAGCTCCTCGCTTAGGATCGGTACCTAACACCAGTACGCAAACTTCCAAATCAATCACTCCTTCTAAGTTTCACTATGTTATTTTTGGAACACAGACAACCAGGGCGGTATTCACTATCGCCCTAATCCTTTCATTATAGCACACATTAGTCTTAAAGTCAAGTACTGTCCTGCAAGGAGCAATTCACTTCTCGACTACCTCTGTTCCGTATGCTATACTAGAGGGGTCTATTGGACACTACGTTGGGTAGCATTATCCAAGTACATCAAAACTACGAAGGAGGGAACCATGTGCTTTATTTTAATAAGCCATTCCGTATCGAGCGGACCAGTCCAAACCCGCGTAACAAGAACTGCGGTATCTCCATTGGTCTCTGCAAGAACCTGCGCGAGTATCGACATCTGCTAAAGCTGCCGCCTGGGTTTGCCGACAAGAAACATGTCGAAGCGAAGTTGTATCCGGACCTAACCATCGGACACGAACGAGGGCGTGGTCCTTTGCGTATCCTCGCCGAAGACGATACGCGTACTTTTATGATCATCACTTCACGCTTGACGAGCGACAGTGATTTCGTCGGCAACATTCGCGTTCCGCGCGGACGAGAGAAAGAGATCAAGATTATCACACGGGGTATTGCTCCCAAAGGCACCGGCCAATGGCTCACCCTGGTCGTTCAGGCGAGGTCGGGGGATGCTTTCTATATCAACTGGAACCGACTTGATGGTTCCGGCGCCATGACCGGGTTCTACTATGTCGATGAGTATAACTCGGTTCATAGCTGCGACCAGAGCGGCATCCCTAGCCTGTTTACTGATCTTGGCATCACCCCTTCTTTCACCGTGCGAGACGATCTCGATCCGCTAGTCTCGCGGATCGATCGCCGTGAATGGTTCAAACTCTGAGCCATACCACCCCCGGCCTTGTGCCGGGGGATTTTTCTAAACTGGCTGTACAAAAGCCATACATTGTCCGGACAAACGCCGTCATCTGCCTGACTACCTATAAATGTGCTATACTGAAGAAAAGGAGTTATTCATGGAAAAACTATTTCTTGTAACCAACCCTGGTTCATCTTCGCGCAAATACGCCCTCTATCGAGGCGACGAAGCGGTTTGCACTCTGCATTTCGAAATGGAAGGGAAGGACGTTGTCTGTACCTTGAAGCGCGCCGATGGCTCAAAGCAGAAACTTACAGATGGTTTTAAAAAACTCACTGATACTGTCAAATATGTCAAAGATATCCTTGAGAACGAGGGTTATCTCGATAAGAATAATGTCCTAAGTGCGGTTTTGGCTCGAGTTGTAGCGACTGGTGATTACTTTGCACACGATCACCTTGTCGATGCTGAATGTTTGAAAAAACTGGAGATTGGTAAAAAACGCGCCCCACTCCATGTCCCGGTAGTCGCGGCAGAAATCGAGTCATGCGTCAAGGAGTTTGACGGTACTCCGGTCATGATTATCTCTGATTCTGCTTTCCATACTTCGCGCGACGACACTCACACTTATTATGCGATTAATACTGAACTTGCCGATAAGGCCGAGATTAAGCGCTATGGTTTCCATGGCCTTAGCATGGGGTCGATTTCTGGTTATCTTGAAGCCGAAAAACTTGGTGCTGAAAAAGTTATCGCCTGCCATATCGGTTCGGGTAGCTCCGTTACTGCTCTAAAAGACGGCAAATCTTTCGACACCACTATGGGCTACACTCCACTCGAAGGCGTCATGATGGCAACCCGTTGTGGTGATATCGACGCAACCGCGGCGATGGCGATCGGCCGCGAACTTGGCCTTGAAGGCGAAAAACTCGAAGAATATCTCAATAAGCAGTGCGGTCTTAAGGGAGTTACTGGCGAGACTGATGATATGCGCGAGGTTCTTAGTCTCCGTGCCGACGGTGACGCTCGTGCGAAGCTTGCCTACAACATGTATATTTACCGCATCCAGCGCGCAATTGGCCAGATGGCGGCCTCACTCCAAGGTGTCGATGCTCTCGTCTTTACCGCTACGATTGGCGAGCGCAATTCCGAAATCCGTCGCGATATCGTTGCCGGTCTCGGCTACCTCGGGTTTAAGCTGAATGACACGAAAAACGATGATGGTTTTGGCGATAATCGTCATTGCAATATTGCCGCCAGCGGCTCGAAGCCAATCTATGTCATCCAGACCGACGAGACTGGCGAAATGATCCGCCGCGCGCTTGCATTACTTGAGAAGTAGCGCTAGTTACCTACCTCGCGATATTGACATTTTGTACTACCTATGCTATACTAGAACAGTAAGGCTCTACCAGCTCAACTTCGCAACTTAATAGTTCAGATTCTGTAGCTGTTATTTTGTGAAGGCGAGACAAAATCAAGAGAGGAAGAGTATTTTTATGAAAAATCGCACTGCTTCCAAAAGTCAATCCACTACTAGGTGGACGGAACGCCTCGGGTTGGCCCTTATCCTTATCATCCCGGGGTTGCTCACTGCTATCATGGCAGGGTATCTCGGCACTATTGTCGCCGCCCGTGGGGAAGACTATTACGATTGGCGATCAGCGTTAGCTTTAATGATACTGAGCGTCATTGCATTGGCCTATCTCCATCTTCGCTTCTATGTACACCCTTATCGCATCCAGATACTCCTGTCTACTCACTGGATTGATGTGTTCGTTGTTGGCACCTGGTTGACGCTAGCACAGTGTTTCTGGTCTTTGGAGCAGTTTCTCTGGTGCATGTTAGGCGCGATTTTTGGGGCGCTGCTGATGGTGGTTGTTGGCATGAGCTATATCGTGCTGCCTTTTCTTGCCCCGAGGGCTCCGAAACCGCAACCGTTACTGGCTTTACCGCCACACATCGACCCGCCCCAAGCCTAAGGCTAAATTCCTATTACCATCCCCCAGCCTTGGCTAGGAAATCTGAACTAAAAATGGCGCCCCTTACGATAGGGGCGCCTATGTTTTTTTATGAAAGTTTAGGGGTTGTCTTTGCCACGCCATTTTCTCGCGTAAACCACACCGGCCGGTATTAGGATCGTGGCGCTCGCCGGGATTAATATAATCGCTGCGAGTTTAATCAATACTACTCCAATAATGCCGCCAACTCCGTATATGGCCGGTGTTTTGGCTAATGCGCAGAGTGCTCCGCCGAATGCCCAAACGAACCCGAGCGCTACTATCAAACGAAAACAGTTATCACTCTCTTGCTCGAGCATATCTGCGACAATCTCGATTTCCTTGACAAGACGGATTTTCAGGCAAACCACGAGTAGCCAAACCGTCGCCCAGAATGTCCGTAGCCGTGCTTTCATACGTTCACCTCCTGTGAATCTAATGTTTTTTCTGCCAGCGCTCCAGCGCAAAGCACAGTGCGGCCAAGGCCAACACGATCCCCCCGCCGATGGCGAAGAAAATGCCTGCCCAGTGCAGCCAGGTCGCTGCTCGCTTGCTGTCGGCTTCCATGCTGAGGATTGGCAACATCACTCCCAGCAGAACAGAGCAGATCCCTATTGCTACAGTGGTCTGAAATACTTCTCTCGGCCAGATTTTCCATTTCGGCTGCTTGCTCATACAACCACTCCTTTCTAAGATACTTGAGCTAGCGAACCAACTTACTACATAACTATACTATTTTATATTGCTAAAGTCAAGAAAACAGGCGCCAGTTAGGGCGCCTGATAAATTTCGGCTGCTTACTAGGTGACATTTGGCTTATTTGTGCTTTTTTCGGCTTACCCGCTTTAACGGAAGCTTGCGCAGGCGCACGATGTGTATATGGTGTTTGATTACGGTTGTCTCTTCAGGGTCATCAGCACAATCTCTGATGAAATACTTCAGGGCTAGTCGTGGCAGATCTAACTTAATCGTAATTCCTCCAGCTATGCACATGATGAATCCCCAGATACGCCAGATTTTGTACTCTGGCGGGACTAGCGCCATTAGTGCACATCCCTGGAGTACTTCAATAAGTGCAGCAAGCTGAATTGCCAGAATTACGGCTTTCGTGGAGAAAGTTAGTCTGAAGCGCTGAGGCAGTTCACTTTCAGAATCCCAGTGAAACATCTTTTCACCTCTTTTGATACGAAACTGTCACCTAGAAGCAGCTTATGCCCCTATTATAATACAAAATCTCAATAAATTCAACGAGACCAGTTCCGTATTTTAGGTAATTATGTTATAATATATCCATGAACGATCAAGTTACTAGGGAAGAAACTGTCGAAATCCTTCGGCTTGCCGAGCAGGCTTTGCCCGTAGCGGGGGATTTTGTTGAGCTCGGTTGCTACCGTGGCGATACTTCGGTTCTCCTCGGACAACTGCTTCGCGAGTACAATTCATTGTCGGCAATAAGCTCGAAAGGAATTGCCACTGTTTCTCCTGTGGGAAACCCTGACTTCACCTGTGGAAAATCTGTGGAAAAATCCGCAATATCTTGTGGAAAAGCTGTGGAAAACAATCATAAAACCTGTGGAAATCTTGTGGATAAGTCTGTGCACAAATCTGTGCAAAACTCTAGTCTCGAGACTAACCAAACCAGTCAGCCTGGCCTAAAGCAGCCTAAGAAACTTTGGATCTACGATTCTTTCGCCGGTCTACCCGAGAAAACCCGCGAGGATGCTTCTGGTGCTGGTGCTAATTTCCAAGCCGGTGAGCTGCTAGTTACTAAGCGCGAAGTAGTTGATAAAATACGCAAGCATGGTCTAAAAAACGTTATTATCAAAAAAGCCTGGTTTGACGATCTTAACGACAAAGATCTTCCGGCGCGAATTGCCTTTGCTTTTTGTGATGGTGATCTCTATGGTTCGATTAAGACTAGCCTTCGGCTCGTGTATCCACGCCTTGCCGAGCAAGGAATCATTATCGTTCACGATTATAACAACCCAGAGCTCCCCGGTTCGGCTCGTGCGGTCGACGAGTTCCTTCGCGCTCGCCCCGAGTTCAAACTCCAAGTTCGCCGCACTCTCGCCATCCTTACAAAACGCTAAAATCATGTATTCCACCTAGCACTCTCAGCCGATTTGTGCTAAAATAGAAGGAGCTAAGCAAAAAGCAGAGCTTGCTCTGACTTTTTCGAAGCGACGCACTATTTTATGGCTGTTAGGGCATAAAATAGTCAGAGAAGAAGTTAAAAGGTTATGGCAAAACGAGATTATTACGAAATATTAGGCGTATCGAAAAACGCCTCCGACGATGAGATCAAAAAGGCTTATCGTAAGCTTGCGGTTAAGTATCATCCAGACAAAAATCCAGGCAATAAAGAAGCTGAAGAAAAGTTTAAAGAGATTTCCGAGGCTCATGAAGTTTTGTCAGACAAGCAAAAGCGTGCCCGCTATGACCAGTTTGGTCATGCTGGTGTTGGTGGCGCCGGTGGCCCTAGCGGCAATCCATTTGGTGGCGCCGGTAACGGTAACTTCAACTTTAATGGCCAAAGCTTTAACTTTGATTTTGGTGGCGGTGGTGGGCTAGATGATATCTTAGGCTCGATCTTTGGCTTTGGTGGCGGCCAACGTCGCCCGACTCGTGGTGCTGATTATCGTACGACTGTGGTTCTAAACTTTGAAGAAGCTGTTTTTGGTACGACGAAGGTCGTTTCTGCCGACGGCAAAGATCTCAAAGTAAAGATTCCGGCCGGTATTGACGATGGCATGTCGATTCGTTTGTCTGGCAAGGGCGGCGCTGCTCCAAAAGGTGGTACGAAGGGTGACCTTTACGTCTTTATTCGGGTCAAGCCTCATAAAACCCTCACTCGTGAAGGGAACATCATTCTCTCAGATAAAGTAATCTCGATGGTTGATGCTGCGCTTGGTACCGAAGTTGATGTTGAGACTGTTGATGGTAATGTCCGCATGAAGGTCCCAGCCGGCACTCAATCCGGCACCCCGTTCAAGCTCTCCGGCCATGGCGTACCGCTAATGCGCACTGATGGTGACCGTGGCCCACACATCGTCACGATTATCGTCGAGACTCCGAAGAATCTCAGTAAACGTCAGAAAGAGCTCCTTGAAGAATTCCGTGATCCAAAGAGTAAAAAACGCGGCTTTTGGGGCTAGAATCTAATAGGTATAAAGAAACTCCCGGTGTCTCCGGGAGTTTTTGCTTAGACAGAAAATTCACCACTCAGCAGCTTCTTATACAGACGCATCGCCATATCGTCTTGGGCTGGATAAGGCATGCCACCCTGCGGACGCAGGTCGAACTTCTCCGTCAGAAGGTCCAGGTCGCTCTCGCTGAGCGTGCTGTATTCCATAATATGGCCAACTCCGGCCTCGTTCAACTCCGTCGCCAGCAGGCGACCTGCGAGATATGCCCGGTCCTTGGGGTTTACGTAGCCAGTTTTTAGGTCTATCCGGGGATTCCCGCGGAACACGCGGTAAGTCACCTGCCAGACATCCTTTAGCGTTGCCTCAGGCGACTCGTTGTCGCAGTGAAGCAAGTTGTACAGCATCTGGGCTGTTTCTGTAAAGGAAGCCTTTTCGTGGTAGGTGTACCAGATTGCAACCTGATAATACAGGCCGCGGTCCTCTTTAACGAAGCCTTTGCTGGCCAGCTTGACCTTGTGGTCTCGCCAGGTAGCGTCGCCCTCATAGACTAACTCGTTGACAGACTTCAGCGCTCCACTGCCCACCCAGGGGACTAAATGTTTCATGTTCTCGGAGTTGCGCCAATGTGAACCCGCCTCATGAACGACCAGTGAACCGATATAGATTCCATCTGCGGTCTGGTCTGCCGGGACCAATACGACTGGCCCTTCCGACGAACTGTCGCGCACGTCAAAAGTAGTAGCGGTGTCGCTAACCACTACCGGTCGCGTCTCGGCAAAACCGTATTCTTCGGCTGCCCAGATAAACGCCCTGCGGATGGCTTCGGCGTCCAGCTGGATTGCTTCCAGGCGCGCCCTCTCCTCGGCAGAGAGTGCTGTTTGTTCGCTCCGGGTGTAGCGCCCAACCTTGCGATCCTCGATTGCGGCTTTCGCGTACTCGACGATCTCTCTGTTGGGTAGCCCGTAGCACGTTCTTAGCGCGGAGCTTGCCTTGTCGGCGTCGCCATCCAGCATGGCCTGAGCCAGCTGTATAAGCATGGAAGTATCGGTTAAGCGGTCCATCGCCAGCTGCGCCAGCACCTGTCCGGCCGGGCTTACTGCCACCTCTTTGCAAGCGGCCGTAAAAAGCGGCACGACTTTCTGCTCCAAGGTGGCCTTGTTCTGCGAGACCTGCCTTAGCAGATCCTCATTGTAGTGCAGGTTCGGGGTGATAAATTCGCCCCTCAGCGCCCTTTCCAGCCACTCGCTCCGCCATTTATTGTGGTCGATAGCGGTAAACAGCTCGACCGCACTAATCTTACCGGCAATCTCGGATAAAGCCTCGAAAGCCTCGATTAGCAACGGTCTGTAAGCTGTGCGGAGTGCCTCGATCGGCATCAGGTCGGTGCGTTTTTGGTCGCGGATCCACTTGTCGGCTCGGCTACTGCCTAAGTTGCGGCTATACTTCATAACTGAATACCCTCCCTATTTCAGTCTTCCGTCTAAGTTTTTAGGTACTATGTAGGTAATAAATCAATTTTTATGACATTTTGTCACAAGCCTACACTGCCATTATAGCACACATTACTAAAAAAGTCAAGCATTTTGGCTATATTTTGACCGTATCAAAAACCGCCCCCTAACATTTCGCTACTTTTTCGGCAAGGTTAAGCGGTAGAAGAAATCCGCAATCTGTTTTGCACGACGCCCGTATTTCTTCTCAATCCCCTTGAACTTCTGGAATCGTGCCTGTGCTTCCTCTGACAACAAAAAACCCATATCACCAATACTCTTTTGGAAGCACGGGCTACAGAACCCACAAGCCTCACCTCGAACTGGCTTGTGGCAGAACCAAATCCCTTTCATAATATCCTCATATTGCCACTTATGGACGTTTTCCAGCATTTCTGTCTCTGTCGTGTCTATGATTGGAAAGTCAAAATTCCCCAGCAATGTAATTAATACATCCTGGCTCGCCGCGCGATCTATCCGAAAATCCGGTGTCATCTTCCCGAAAAGCCGAATCGCCGTTGCCAGGCCGCCGGTCTCGTTTTTAGAAACCTTCTCCACCCCTAGCGAAATCACTGGGTACTCGTCATGGTGAATCTTTGCAAAACTTGCCAAGTATTCATACTGATACCCCAACGGGCGTCGTCCATCATCGGTCAAAGCCTTGCTAATCTGCTTTAGAGCCTTTCGGATGTCTTTGTCTATTTTAACTTTTCGTAAGTCATACTTCTTGGTTGGTAGCAATTTTCCCGTTTTTACACGTTCCCGAATTTTCTTTTC
>CANEKB010000009.1 GCA_947427985.1 uncultured Candidatus Saccharibacteria bacterium | reverse complement strand
GATCCGTTTGCGGTAGTGGCGACGTTTAAGACGGTTTGGACGGTGTTTGATGTGGTAGCGATCGTATTAGCGGGTATCGGGGTAATTGTGATGCTAACGACTTATCTGAGGCTGGTAGGGCAAGATACGAAAGTGATTGCGCTGTACCGCGCGAATGGAGCGACAAAAGGGCAAGTAGTGGGGATTTATGTGGTTTATCTCGTGATGTTAAGCCTACTGGCGGCGGTATTTGCGATAGTGTCGGCGACGGTATTAACGCTAATCGTGAACTTAGTGAACGGAGCAGCGCTGTCGCAAGCCTTTACTCTAGGGTTAGGGATGCCGGAGCAGGCGATTATCCTGATAGGGCTGAACAAATGGGAGCTGATTTTGGCGGCGATAATGATTGCGGTAGCGCCAGTAACGGTGCTGATGAGCTTAGGGCAATTTTCGGAGAGGAATCTGGCGCGAAAGCTAAAATAGTGGTGCAATATGGTTTGCGGAAAAGCGGGATTTCGTAAGGAATAAGCATTGACTTTTTAAGAGATGTGTGCTACAATGGGAGTATAAGGCGGTTTTATGCAAGACCAAAATAAAAAATCAAATAATTCAGATAAGATTCCTCTAGTAGCGCCGGTGCCAGCGGCGCAAGCGGATTTTGTGCGCAAAATTGCGGACAAGATTAAGAATTCGGAAAATATTTTGGTAGCTTTGTCGCGAGATCCGTCGGTGGACGAGATTGCGGCGGCGATTGGTTTGGCGTTGTTTCTGGATGGGATTCAGAAACATACGACAGCGATCTATTCAGGGCGCACGCCAGACGCGCTAGCATTCCTGCGACCGGAAGAAACCTTTGAGACTGACACTGATAGTCTGCAGGATTTTATTATTGCTTTGAGTAAAGACAAGGCGGATCATCTGCGTTATAAACTGGATGGGGACTTCGTGAAGGTGTTTATCACGCCATATAAGACGAAGATTACCGAGCAGGATTTGTCATATTCTTATGGTGATTATAATGTGGATTTCGTGATTGGGTTAAATGTACGCTCGGTGGCAGATCTGGATGATGCTTTGGCCGAGCACGGGCGAATTATGCACGATGCTTCGGCAGTGGATATTACGACGGGCGAACCGGGAAGGTTCGGTGAGATCGAATGGAGCAACCCGGCGGCGAGCTCGGTGTCGGAGATGGTGACGGAATTGATTTTTGCGGTGCAAGGTTCGGATGCAAAGCTGGACGCAGATATCGCGACAGCGTTGCTCACTGGTATTGTCGCAGCAACACAAAGATTTTCTAATAACCGAACAACCTCGGAAACTTTGAGCTTGGCTTCGAAATTGATGACGATGGGGGCGGATCAACAGTTAATTTCGGCGAATGTGGTAGATAATCAGATCATTCAGAATGAACATGATGAGACCCAAGCGGAGGCGATGCGCCGAGCGAACGCTTCGGGGGACTTCGTAGTGAATAATAGCGGAAACGGATTGGATGTGAATGCGGTGCCAGGGAATGACGTAGCAGGAGGAGCGACTAGTGTGAGTAGCGGGACTGCGGCGGCAAATTCGATGATGAATCCGGCAGCGCAGATTGTTCAGGGAATGAATACGACTCCGACGGGACCAGCGCCAGCTGAGATGACGACGGGACCAGCGGTTGATGTGTCGGGGCCAGTAGTGGCGCCGGTGTTGCCGGTGGCGGCGAATGAAGCGGGAACGGTAGAGAATGTTTCGGCAGAGAGTGCAGGGGCAACGGGGGCGAATTTGCCAAATGGAATGACAGTTAGTCAGCCTACACATGGAATCTTGGATAATGCAAATGGGGCTAGCGTGGCGAATGGAGCGGCGACGGCTGATCCTATGAATAGTATTGCGGGGCCGGCGCGCGAGATGGTAAGTGCGGCTCCGGCGCAAGCAGTAGCACCGCAGGTGGGTACAGCAGTGGAACGACCAGCGCCGGAAGAGCCGAAAGATTATGCGGCGCTGATGGAACAGGCTTTAGCGGAGCCGGCGCCAGTAACGGCGAAGGTAGTGAATTCGACAACGGCAGCGATGCCACCGAATCCAACCTTGGACCAGCTAGCGACGGATGAACAGACGGGGGCGCAGATGGCGGCTCCAGCACAAAAATTGGCAGTGAATGCGCAAGGGGAAGGTTTGCGACCTGTGGCGGAGCCGGTGATGAACCCGTTTGATGGCGTATTGCCGCCACCGCCAGCGCCGACTGCGGGGCAGGGCATGATGCCGCCGAGCTTACCGCCAGTGCAGATGCCTCCGAACATGGCGTAGTGGCAGTAGGTTTTGCGAGGTAAAGACTGGGGGCTATGGTATAATTTTGACATGAATAATGAAATCTTACTAGTTGACAAACCAGCAGGAGTGAGCTCGTTTGGTGTGGTGGCGCGAGTGCGAAGAGAATTGTCAGAGCAGGCTGGAATGGTTGAGGTGAAGGGTAAAGACGGTGTTGTACGACAGAAACGGAGAAAGGTGAAAGTAGGGCATACGGGGACACTAGATCCGTTTGCGACGGGACTTTTGATTTTATTAACTGGCAAAGGGACGAAGCGAGCGAATGAGTTCTTGAAGCTGGACAAGGAGTATGTTGCGACGATAAGGCTAGGGATGGTGTCGTCAACTGGAGACATTGAAGGAGAAATCATACCGTTTAATCGTGCCCAGCTTGATAATTTGTCTTCGTCGGGACACGATCTCGCCGCATCCCGTTGTTACGGGTGCGGCGCATCTTCATCCTCGCTCGTAAGCTCCGGAGATTTCCGAAAAGAAAATTACCAAGCTGGGTATAGCCAAGCAGACATTTCTCCTTCAAGGGCTCGGGTTGAGGAGGTCGTGGCGGGGTTCGTGGGGGAGATTGAGCAGACAGTACCGGCATATTCGGCAGTGAAGATCAATGGACAAAGGGCATATAAACTGGCACGAGAGGGGAAGCAAGTGGAAATGCCGACGAGAAAAGTCAAGATTTATGAAATTGAAATTTTGAAATATGAGTGGCCGGAATTGACGATACGATGCAAGGTGTCGAGTGGGACGTATATTCGGGCGCTAGGGGAAGATATCGGGAAGGCGTTAGGGGTAGGGGGATATCTTACGGAGCTCCGGCGGACGCAGGTGGGGGAGTATAGGGTGGAGGATGCAAGGAAGATTGAGAAATAAGGGAAAGAACATCTAAATATACTTCATGCTAGTTGGTTTTAGACTTTCTTCAACCTGGGTGAGCCTCTCCTCATCGACTCGCTTACGCTCGCTGAATCGGACCCGGCTCAGCCCGAGGCGTCGTAGCGCCAAGGTCTCAGAATGTCTAAAACCAACTAGCATGCGTATGCTTAGCTTGTTCTTGTACTTATTTCTTCATCCTCTCTTGATTACTCTATGGCTAGACAACGGAGGGAATAGGTAAAGAATCGCCTACCACTATCATTAGGAGTAACAGAAGGGGATCGCGATTGAAAACGCGAGGCATAGCTTGAAGTTCCAGCCCAGTTAATCCAGAAAAATATTATTCGCCCAGAGTCGTCCGTACCTCCGCTGCGGACGAGGTGCTATAGTCTTTACAATTCAAAAACGGCTGTGCTTGTTATTTTTGTTTAGAGCGTGCTACTCTGATACTACGCCGCCAGAGCCGAAGCAATTTAATAGGAAAGGATTTGAGGTATGATGATTACCTTTCGGTTGTGGTTCGTTAGAATCACAATCAAAATCGCTATCCGTAAAAGATAGCGATCAATAACATGTATCTCTAGTCTAACACTAACTGAATAGCGAGTCAAGGGCTTGCCTAAAACTCTTGGATTAAAGGTCGGGTTTTTATTAAAACGGCTTTTGGTGTTCTGGTGGCGGTTTAATGTCATCCTCCCTTGATTACTCTATATGGCTAGACAACGGAGGGAGAAGCTAGCGGCACGGATCCAGGCTTGTGCGCCATAACCAGCGTTTGGAATTATATATTGATAATAAGCATTGCGTTCGTTTGAATATGCGAGTGCTGACCAGTAGTTGGCTAAGTACCCCATCCAGCCACCATTGTTAGTATGGCCATTCCAAACCAGTAAGAACCCGCTGCGGACGAAGCGAGGAAGAAACGGGGGAAAGTCGGGATTTTGAGATTTTTGCGAAATCGGTATTGTCTCGAGGTGGGAGATGTGATATAATGAGGGACATATGATTACTAGAGAGAATAAAGCCAAGGCGATGGCGAAGACCGCGCGCAGCAAGGAAGATGTGGGTTCTCCTGAGGTGCAGGTGGCGATCTTGACGGAGCGGATCAAGGAAGTGACCGAGCACGTCAAGGAAAACAAGCATGATTTCATGGCAAAGCGAGGCTTGATGCAGATGGTCGGGCAGCGCAAGAAGTTGCTGAAATATCTTGAGCGCACAAACTTCGAGCTTTACAAGAAAACCATTGCGACGCTTGGTCTACGTAAATAGCGAAAAACACCCGAAGGGGTGTTTTTTGATGGGATGGATAGGTTGGAGTTAGTGGATAGTAAAGCTCTGGAGGGGTGTCATGAGCTACGATAGGGGCGGACAGGATAGCAAAATAAATAAAAACGAAAGAAAACCGCCCCCTGCGAACAGGGAGCGGTTATAGAGAGGTGCTACGACCGGAAGGACCGAAGTCTAGACTCCGCCGACCGAATTGGCCGATAGAGGTGGTATACATTTTGACAGTAAAATTTCTTTAGCTTAAGCAATATCGGAGCATAGCTTGAGTAGGAAATAAACCGACAAAATCCTCAAAACCGAGCGGTGCCAAAAGGGCTATAGAACGTTCGCATGCGTCATTATTGGCTCGATGTAGCCAATTAGGCCTCTAGACGAGATTCTTCCAGCTTAGCAAGGAAATGGCTGAGTAAATTATTGTAACGCAGAATCGGGAGATAATTCGTCGTTGGTTGTGGACGAAAAAGCCCTTTTCAGGTAATTGCATAATTCAGAAAAGCACATGGAGATGACTTTTGCGAAATATTTTTTGATTTCGTCACTGTCCATGGCGCGGGTAGGCGGTTGTTTGTCGGAAGAGTCGCTTTCGGGGAACAATTCATGTTTTCCGGCAGCACTGATTAGAAAATTGATCTCGAAACTGCCATCATCGCGAACAGTACGGCTGTTGGTATAGCTGATACGAAGGCGGAATTCGCCGTTCTCTAAGGGGATGCCGGCAGCCTTCTTTTCAGCAATAGCGCGGTGACCGCTACGGTCGCCGTCTTGGCTAAAGTGTCGGATGGAGTGGACAATATCAAGGATATTGTCGATGTGGGGCACAAGATCCCCAGGAGTGTTGCCGGTGATGATAATGGTGTCCTCGCCAATAAGCTCGATTTTCGGAGCGATAAGATTGGACGCCTCGATGAGATCGGGTGTCTCGATGGACGGCTTATGACTTGCGGGTGCAGGGGAATTTTGGATCATTCTGGTCTCTCCTCTCTAGAAATGAAAATAGCATGGATCCGAAACGGACCCAACTCTCTTATTATAGCACACAAGCGATGAAAAAGCAAGAGTAATCGAGGACTTTAAGCCCTGGATAAGGCAAAGCGCCAGAAATGGGGCGGAAACGTGCTATAATTAGAGATAGAAAAGCAATTAAACCTGGAAAAACGGCAGATATAAGGGTTCTGTGGCGAGAATGATTGTATCTGAGGTTTTTCCAAGAAAGGTAGATGAATGGACATTATTAATCCTAGCGGTAAACAGACTCTGCGAGTAGAGACGGATTGGCTGGGGCGGAAGCTGACGCTAGAGGTGAACCGGGTTGGTTTCCGGTCGACAGCGAGCGTGTTGGTGAGTTATGGCGATACGGTAGTTTTGGGATCGGTCGTAGTCGGGAAGAAGCCAGTAGTGCAAGATTTCTTCCCGCTCACGATTGACTATGAAGAGAAGTTTTATGCGGCGGGGAAGATTTCGGGGTCGAAGTTTATCAAGCGAGAAGGAAAGCCGGCAGATGAGGCGATTCTCGTTGGGCGGTTGATTGACCGGCCGATTCGCCCATTATTCCCGAAGGGTTATCGTCAGGAAGTGCAAGTAGTGACGACGGTACTGTCGATGGATCCGGATTTTCGGCCAGACATGGTGGCAATGATTGCGGCTTCGAGTGCTTTGATGCTTTCGGGGACACCGTTTGATGGGCCGGTGGCGGGACTAAGGATCGGGCGCCTGAATGGCGATTTTAAGGCATTCTTAAGTGCGGAAGAACGCGAACAGAGCATCATGGACTTAGTGGTGGCTTGTAAAGATGGCCGAGTGATGATGGTCGAGGCGGGGGCAAATGAGGTGCCGGAAGCGATGATCATCGAGGCGATGCATTGGGCGGTAAAGAACGTGCAGCCGGTGTTGGATTTGCAGCGTGAGTTAGCGGAGAAAGTGCAGCCAGCGAGCCAGGAATATGAGTTAGTGCTACCAGATGAGGGGATTCAAGAGAAGGTAGAGAATTGGTACAAGGCGCATGCTGGAGAGAAAGTACGGGGGAATGTTCTCGAGCGTCAAAGCGTGATTGACCAGTTGAAAGACGAGATGCATGCGGAGTTTGCGCCGGAACTAGGCGAGGGTGAGACCGAAGAGGAGAAATTGGCGGATTATACTGAGCGGTTGCAGCCAGAATATGATCAGGCGTTTGACCTGGCAGTGCATCATGAAGTGCGGCGAGGAATTATTGAAGATGGCGTGCGACCAGATGGACGAAAGTTGACTGAGGTACGGCCACTTTCGAGTCAAGTAGGCATTTTGCCACGAGTACATGGGTCAAGTTTGTTTACGCGCGGGTTGACACAGGCGATGAACATTGTAACTTTGGCGCCACTTAGTTTTGCGCAAGTGGTCGATACGATGGAGGTGACTGATGGAAAACGGCGCTATATGCATCACTATAACGCGCCGAGTTATACCGTGGGCGAGCCGGGGCGGATTGGGGCGCCAGGGCGACGCGAGGTAGGACACGGTTATCTAGCGGAGCGAGCATTGATGCCGATGTTGCCGAGCGAGGAAGATTTCCCATATGCGATTCGGAGCGTAACTGAGATTATGAGTCAGAATGGTAGCACGAGTATGGCGGCGACCTGCTCGAGCTGTATGGCTCTGATGGATGCGGGCGTACCGCTAAAGCGACCGGTGAGCGGTGTGGCGATGGGTCTGATGGTAGATGTGCCGGCAGGCGAGACGATTACTTCGGAGGATATCGACAAGGCGTATGTTTTGACGGACTTGATGGATGCGGAAGACTTTGCGGGCGATATGGACTTTAAGGTAACCGGAACAACCGAAGGGGTGACGGCGTTGCAGATGGATATGAAGGTGCATGGCCTGCCGGTAGAAATTCTCGAGAAGGCGATTGCACAGTCGCATGAGGGCCGGATGCACATCTTGGAGCATATGCTAAGCGTAATCCCGGAGCCGCGCAAGGAAATTTCTCAGTATGCGCCACGAATTGAGAAATTGATGGTGAATCCAGACAAAATCGGTGCGATTATTGGTAAAGGCGGGGAAATGATCAATAAGATCACCGGCGAAACGGGTGCAACGGTTGATATTGATGATTCGGGTCTTGTGACGATTGCAGGCGAGAACGAGGCGATTGCAAAGGCGCTGGACTGGATTAAAGGCTTGGTCGAGGAGCCGGAAGTAGGAAAAGTTTATGAAGGTACAGTGGCGACGATTAAGGATTTCGGAGCGTTTGTGACGATTTTGCCTGGGATCGACGGGATGTTACACGTGTCGCAGATTTCCGATAAGCGGATTGCAAATGTGAGTGATGTGCTGAAAGTCGGGCAAAAGGTAAAAGTGAAGCTGACGGCGATTGATGATCGAGGAAGATTGTCGTTGACGATGCGGAATATTGAACAGTAGCTTTGTATCGTGTTGCCTAACTCCATTAGTTAGTTCAAGACCATCCAGCATGGATAATATTCAAGCACATAAGAAACGTCTACTTACGGGTGGACGTTTCTTTTATGGTCTTCAACCATAAATCCCGGGCGCATTCTCGGAACTAAAAATGCAAGCATTTTTGTTTCTCTCGAATGCTACGGATTTAGTCTCTCATAATAGTAGTAGCTTAGCTAGCCCAGGTTCCTTCTACCATCCTCCCTATGATTACTCTATGGCTAGACAACGGAGGGAACGAGCCCAAAAATGCCGCGTAATCAATGATGGAATAATAGATAGTGTTGCAACATGCAGGTTGTAGCTCGATTCTTCTCCTGCGACAACAGTTTTTGACCAGTACATGCCACCTGCACCGCTAATAACCTGCCCAGCTAAAACGGAAGCATTTTGATCGATGATGCCGACATACCCGCTGCGGACGATACACTTTTCTTCGTCCGCAGCGGGTGGGCAAGCATTGTTGACTCATCAAGCATAACGGCAGCAACAAATGGATACTGGTGGAGTTCTTTTGTCGACACAGCACAACTTGCCTTTAACTTAACAGTTTATTCTTACGAAACATGGCCAGCAACTCATACGTACAGCACTTCCGGAACATCCTCCCTCCGTTGTCTAGCCATATAGAGTAATCAAGGGAGGATGAAGAAGGGGGTGTGTGGTTTATGGTATAATAGGAAGTAATGGAGAAGAGAAAGCAAGCGGGAAGGCGAGGCCTGGGGGATCAGAAAAGTGCGGAACGTCCGATTTGGATAGCAGAGGTGCAACCGAAGATTGTGGGGCGGGCGGAGCTGAAGTTGGCGGAAGCGGTGAAGGCTTTTTCGTATGATTTTCGGGGGAAGACGGTGCTCGATATTGGTTCGTCGACGGGCGGGTTTACAGAATTTGCTCTACGAAATGGGGCGAAGCGGGTAATTGCGGTCGAGAAGGGGACGAATCAGATGAAAGCTCCGCTGCGATACGACGAACGAGTAGATTTATACGAAAAAACGGACTTTTTGGCGGTAAAGGGAGCGAATAAAGCCGGAAACTTGGTCGTAGAACAGGGGCGAAATGAAGTTGAACTTGTACAGCGTGTACAAGTTCAAACTGTAGTGGCGGATGTGAGTTTTATAAGTTTGACGAAAATTTTGGCGCAAGCGAGGAAGATTTTGCCGCGAGGAGTGGACTATCTCGTGATGCTAAAACCGCAGTTTGAGGCATATCCAGACCAACTTGTACGTGGAGTAGTAAAGAATGAACGGATGCGGCGGGAGATTATTAAGAATTTTGAGCAGTGGCTGGGGTGGAATGGTTTTGTAGTTATAAAGAAACGAGATAATGAAACGGTGGGGAAGGTTGGGGGAAATCGAGAGCGATTCTATTGGCTGAAAACTTGATTTTTGGCGATGAGGCGCATATAATAATAGCATGAGCTTAATACATGGTGTGGGCGACTTCTTCGCGCTAGACATTGGGACGACGGCGATTCGGTTAGTACAGCTGGCTGGAAATGCGCAGCATGGTTGGGTTTTGCAGAAGTTTGCTTATGTACCGGTGGAGCGAAAGGTTTTGGAAGACGGTTCGACGGCGGGGCAACGACGACTCGGGGAGACGATTCTTGGGGCAATGAAACAAGCTGGTATTACGACGAAAAATATTGCCGTGGGGATGCCGGCATCGAAGACATTTACGTCGATCGTGCGGGTAGATAATTTGCCAGAAGCGGAGTTGATGAATTCGGTTAAGTATCAGTTAGATAAGTACATTCCGATGCCGTTAGACGAGGCGACGGCAGATTATGTGTCGCTAGGGGTGTGTCCACATGATGCTACGAAGGCAGAGATATTGATTTCTTCGTCAGCGGTGGCGTTTGCGGAGGCAAGGATGGAGTTGATAGAATCTTATGGATTAAATGTGATTGCGCAAGAGCCGGAGTCGTTAGCGATGGCGCGGGCGTTGACACCGGTAGGAGCGCAGGACGCGCGGATGATTATTGATTTAGGTGAGCGTTCGACGGATCTTGTAATGATGTATCGCGGAGTGCCACGATTAGTGCGGTCAATTCCGGGCGGTTTTTCATTATTGATTAAGACGGTGTCGTCATCGTTAAATGTGAAAGAAGAGCAAGCGCGGCAGTTTATCTTGAAGTTTGGCTTGGCGCAAGATAAGGTCGAGGGTCAGGTGTTTAAGGCGTTGGATTCGACATTGGAGGGTTTTGCGTTAGAGTTGACGAAATCGATGCGGTTTTTCAAGTCAGAATATATGAATGCGCCAGTAGGCGGGATAGTATTGTCGGGTTTTGCTGGAATGATTCCGTTCATCGCAGAGTATATTGAAGCAAAGACGAATACGCCAACAACGCAGGGGAATCCATGGCAGCTAGTGCGAGTGACACCAGAGCAGCAACGGGTGTTGCAGCCAGTGGCGAGCGAATTTGCGGTGGCAATTGGATTGGCTGAGAGAGGGAATGACCGATGAACGATTTTCTAGAAAATGTGAAGAAACAGTTTAGCGACTTGTGGTTGCAGGTGCGACGGTTCTTTGCGCAAGTAGTATCGAAAGTAACCGGTAAGCCAGTGAAACAAGTCGTGGATAGTGGCAGTGTGGTCACTTCGACGGTGAGCTCGACGTATGAGATTAACCTGGTGCCAGCGGTGAAAGCTGAGATGATTAAGGCGCAGAAGGTGAGGAATCTGGTGCTGTTTATCTGCATCGTGGTGTCCAGTGTGGCGGCGGGTGTCGTAGTGATTCTCTTCGGGATTAAGAGCGGGCAGGACATTGCGATCGGGAATCAAGATAATCGGTTAAAATTGATGTCGAAGAAATTGAACGAATATGCAGAGCTGGACGATATTATAACGATCCAGAGTCAGCTGACGGGGATTGATGCTATTCTGCAAAAGAAAACGGTGTTATCTAGGGTGTTCGGAGCGTTGTCGGTGATGATGCCGGAAGGGGATGATGATGTGAAATTGTCGGAACTAAGAGTAGATATGCAGACGAATGTCCTAACGATGGAAGGGCAGGCTGATGCACGGAAAGATCCGTTAATCGACTACCGAGTTTTAGAGTCATTCAAGAAAGGGATGGCGCTAACAAAGTATGATTATGGACGTTATGTGGATGCGACTGGGAACGAGATTCCAACGCAATGTGTCAGCGAAGCAGACGCCGAGGGGCATGCCTATAAGACGGGAGATAATTTCTACGCGTGGTGGGACATTACGATTCCTGGATGCGAAGCAGTGCAGCTAGGAACTTTGGAAGACACGGGGGCAGAGTATTATTATACGCGCGAGGCTGAGGTCGAGAAAGGTACAGAAGAATATAATGGCGCGATGGAGACGCGATGTGACGAAAATGGGGAGAACTGTGTCGATGTACCGGCTCCGGAGATTGTCTGCGATAGCAATGGCGAGAACTGTGTGGAGGTACCGGTAGAATTAAAGGAAGTTGTCCTTAAGGTGAAGATTTGGCGGACACCACAGTTCAATTCATGGTACGGATCGGGAAAGATGGATCTAGAAGGAAAGATTACGGGAATTGAGCATTTCAATAGCGCCTGCATTGCGTACCGTGGCACCGATACGCGCGGAACGGTGCGTTGGACTTCGGTGCATGACGAAGATTGTATGTTGGCGGAGGATGGCTTAGAAGTCTTAAGTTCGTCGAACGGACGAAATGATAGCGATAATTTAGTCCTGAAGTTTTCGGCACGGACGACGTTTAGTAGCGAATTCTTTAGCTTCCAGAATAAGCATATGATTGCAATCGGGCCACTCGGACAGAACGTGACGGATTCGTACGTTCAGATTGGTAATATGTTCGCACAAGAGGCGAAGGATTGCGCAGCAGACGACACGGAATGCAATACGAACCGGGTGAATGAGGGAGGATATTAAAATGCAGCCAAATAAACCGGGCGATACGAAACGAGAAAGAATTTCTAAGGCACAACAATTAACGATGGTCGAGGTGCTGATTGCGTCGCTGATTCTCGGGACGTGTATCGTGTTAGCGACTTTCTTGATGAAGTATATTGGGTTTAACGCGCGGATTTTGACAGTGAAGGGCGAAGCACTTAATGATTATGATCAAGCAATTCGAGATATCGGAGTCTGTGTAGACAAAGATAACAATGGGCGGTTGACGGATGACGAACTAAACAACTGTGATCCAAATGCGGTGAATTTTCAGGACGTTGTCGGGAGCTTGCGTTACAATGTGTTTGAGGCGATGGCGCAAAACGGTGATCTTGAATCGGTGGCGAGGAAGCGAAACGGTAGTTGCTATGACGAGGCAGGGCAGAGAATTGATTTCAATGCAGCATATAATAGTGCAAAAGATGATACTGAGCGAAAAATGGCGCTTCAGGCGATGAAGGTATGTTCGGCGCTAAGGGTGATCCCGGACGCTTTGCCGGCTCTGAAGAATACGGAAGCTTTGATGGCAAGCTTGAACCAGATTTTCATTGTGTTGGGTTGGGAACCAGAGAGTTTAGCTCCGCGAGACGATAAAATTGATGTAGATATTGCTGGGGTGGAGGCGATTCCGGTGACGTTGCGGGTGGAAGGTGATGGAACGACGGTGCTGAAAGTGTTAGACAATATTGAGCGATCAATACGAGAGTTTAACGTGCGGACGGCGACGATCGAGTGGAACTCGGCGGGGATTAGTTTACAGGCACAGGCGAATGCTTATTATTTGGACGAGATGGCGCCGCTAGAGATAGACAGAGTGTTCAGGGCGACCGAAACACTCAAGAATAACAGCACAAAGAAGAGTGTGACGGATATGAAAAACGAAGCTATGGAGAGTGTGAAGTGAAACAATCAGACATTTTTAGCTTGATTATGATCGCAAGCATTGGGACGTTGGTGGCGTTTTTTGTCTGCCAATCGATTATGGGTGACCCTGATGAAGCTTCGGTCAAGTTTACACAGCTAGCGAAGCCGATTTCTAAGGGTTTATCGGCGCCGGATCCGGAGGTGTTTAATAGTACAGCGATTAACCCGACGGTAGAAGTCTATGTAGGGGACTGTGAGGATATTAACCAGAACGGAATTCTGGACGACTTTGAGCTGGACGCTTGTGGCAAGGTGCAGCGTGAGGAGAAGACTTGCTTTGATACGGATGGAGATGGTTTATTAAATAACGAAGAGTTGTTAGCTTGTGAAGTAGATTTGTCATCGCCGACTTATGAGGAATGCGATGTAAATCTGGACGGCGTATTGGACGACAATGAACGGGCAACTTGTTTGATTAAACTGGACACAGAAGTAGAATAGGAGACGCAAGAGGTGGCGTTGCTAACGAAAGATAGTTTGGAGAGAGTGATTGAACTCCTCATCAATGAAGGCTTGGTAGACAAGGCGGATGTGGATCGAGTGCGACAAGAAGTAGCGCAGTCGAAACGGCCGCTGCTCGAGACGTTGATGGCGCAGAAGATTCTCAGCAACGAGATGTTAGCACACGCAACAGCAGTAGTGATGGGGGTGCCGTATGTCAATCTGAAAAATGTAGAGATGGATCAGGATGTGCTCACATTGTTGCCATTAGAAGTAGCAGAACGGAGCATGGTAGCGCCTCTTGGTGAGTCAAATGGACAACTAGTAGTGGCAATGCTGGACGTGGGAAATATCCAAGCAGTAGATTACCTGTCGACTTTTACGGGGAAGATGGTGAGGGCAGTGATGGCCTCCAGCGAGGGGATCCAGTCGGTTCTGAAACAGTACCGAGGTGATTTTACGGGGGTAGCGCAGGCGGTCAAGGTAACGAACCAGGAGGTCGCGCAGGCGAAGGCGAATAGTAATGTCAAGACAATTACTCAAGATTCACCGATTTCGAAGGCTTTGACGAGCATATTGGAATTTGCCGTAAAAAGTAAAGCAAGCGATGTACATATTGAACCATTGGAAGATAGCCTAATTATTCGGTGTCGAATTGATGGCGTACTGAGGCGGGTGATGGAGTTGCCAAAGGCGATTGAGCCAGCACTAGTTTCACGTATTAAGATTTTGGCGAATTTGAAAATTGATGAGCACCGGATACCGCAGGATGGTCAATTCGCGGTGATGGTGGGCGATAAAGAAGTAGATCTTCGTATTGCAATTTCTCCGGTAGTATGGGGCGAACAAGTAGTGATTCGTCTATTGGACAAGAGCGGTACAAGCATGGATATTGCGAGTATGGGGATGACGGGACGAGCGCTAAAGACGGTGTTAAGCGGGATTAGCAAGCCGAATGGGATGATCCTGACGTCGGGCCCAACTGGTTCAGGTAAATCGACAACTTTGTATGCGTTAATTAAGCAGATTAAATCCGAGAAGATTAACATTGTGACGCTTGAGGATCCAGTAGAATACAAGATGGCGGGAGTGAATCAGATTCAGGTGAACGTGGATGCTGGTTTAACTTTTGCGTCGGGGCTAAGGAGTATTCTAAGGCAGGACCCGGACGTGGTGATGGTTGGTGAGATTCGTGATGGCGAGACGGCAAATTTGGCGGTGCAGGCATCGTTGACAGGACATCTAGTATTCTCGACATTGCACACAAATTCGGCGGCAGGTATTTTGCCACGTTTGCTTGATATGGGAATTGAGCCTTTCTTGCTAGCATCGACGCTCAATACAGTGATCGGCCAGCGTTTAGTGCGGCGAGTATCGGAAAAACGGACGAGTTTCCAGAGTAGCGAAATGCAGGCGCAGGAAATTAATAGTGTTGTTGGTGATTTGTTGCCGCAAACACAGGATGATGTAGCGCGGGTGAGCGAAGATTTGGGTTATCCAGGGTTACCAGTAAAAGGGAACGCATATACACTGGTAAAGGGTATTGATGATCAAGATACGCCGGGCGGATATTCGGGTCGGGCAGGTCTCTATGAGGCGATTGATGTTGATGAAGATATCCAAAAGCTAATTATTTCACACGCTACGGCGAGCGAAGTGATGCGGGCCGCACGAGAAAAGGGGACGGTGACGATGCGGCAGGACGGAATGCTGAAGGCGCTGTCTGGTATCACAACAATGGAAGAGGTGAATAGGGTAGCTAGCGATTTGGCGTAATGTCATTGGTCAGTCTTTTCTTCGTCCGCAGCGGACACATGAGTGGAAATACCGAACAGTGGATACAATGGTCCGGAAGTGATATTTTTGTATATTCTAACCAATCCGACCGAAAAAATTCTACAGCGCATTACTTTTCTGTAGTCCGGGCCGTCCTAATGCGGCCAACTGACAGCAATGTACGCAGCTTTGCCTTCTCCCTCCGTTGTCTAGCCATAGAGTAATCAAGGAGAGGATGAAGAGAAAAGGCCATTGTGGTTGAATGAGGAAGGTTTTTAGGCTAGAGGCGAATGCGAGTCAAGGGATTTTTATCGGTAAATTATAGTTTTTATGGTAAAATGGGGTTATGGAAAGTAGTGGGACAAATCAAGCAGATAATCAAGCAAGCGCAGACGGACAGAACACGCCCGTTTCTCCGTTTGCACCAGCACCGGAAGTGACTGACCCAGTGATGACAACGACTGAGCCGCCGTTGGCGGCAGGTACTTCGGCTTCGGAAGAAGCGTCGGGCGTGACGATGGCAGATATTCCTGAACCAAGTCTTGATTTGGATAAGACTGAAGAAAAACCGGTAGAAGCGCCCGTAGCTTCAGCTGCAAAATCGGAAGAAGCGATAAAACCGGAGGATGCAGCAAAAGTAAATAAGGCGGTAGCGGATGAGGTGGCAGCTTTGGTGGCGGAAGCATCGCGACCAGAAATGGCACCATTGTCGACTGATGTGACGATTGAAGCTTTGCTGGAAGAATGCGTGAAGCACGAGGCTTCGGATTTGCATTTTCAGGTGGGGCTTCCGCCGATTTTGAGGATTGATGGGGTTCTCAGGCCACTTACGACCTACCCAGTTCTATCGGATGAACTAGTACAGAAATTAGTTTTTGCGACATTGGATGAAGACCAGCAAAAGATTTTAATTAAAGATAAAGAATTTGATTATTCATTTGCGTTTGGTGATTTGGGGCGCTTCCGTGTGAATGCATTCCACGAAAAGGGAAATATGGCGGCGGCATTCCGCTTAATTCCAAATAAGATTCCGAGCTTGGATGACTTAGGTTTGCCGGGAGTGGTTGCGAGCTTTGCGGAGCATCCGCACGGGTTAGTACTAGTAACTGGTCCGACCGGTTCAGGTAAATCGACGACCTTGGCGGCGTTGATTGATAAGATTAATTCTGAAAAAGCGGTGCATATTATCACGATCGAGGATCCGATCGAGTTTACACACCATTCGAAGCGGTCGGTGGTGGCGCAACGTGAGGTGCATTACGATACCTTTAGCTTCGCGGCGGCGCTACGCTCGATTTTGCGTGAAGACCCGGACGTAGTATTGATCGGTGAGATGCGCGACCTAGAGACAATTCAGGCGGCGATTACGGTGGCGGAGACGGGGCACTTGGTGTTCGCGACGCTACATACGAACTCGGCGGCGCAGTCGATCGATCGTATTATTGACGTGTTCCCGGCGCATCAGCAGCCACAAATTCGCTCGCAGCTGGCAAACACGCTAGCGGGGATTTGTTCGCAGCGTCTCGTGCCGAAGATTGATGGTGGTCGTGTGGCGGTGACGGAAATTTTGGTAGCGAACTCAGCAGTACGGGCGATTATCCGCGAAGGAAAGACGCACCAACTCGACATGGCGATTCAGACTGGCGTTGATCAAGGGATGCAGACGATGGACCGTGAGCTGGCACGACTAGTGAAAGCGGGAACAATTAGCTTTGATGCGGCGCATGAGTATGCGGTGGATTCGGCGGAATTTGAAAGGTTGGCGAGAGGCTAATGCGACGATATAACTACCGAGCGAAAGACCGAAAGACTGGGCGAATTGTCAGTGGAAGCGTACAAGCGGAAACTGAACAATCGGCGGGGAAAATTTTGATCGATCAGGGTTATATCCCGCAGAAAGTGCAGGCTGAGGGTGAAGGATTGTTTGCGAAGTTTAATAATAAGGTATCGGGAAAACAGCGAATCGTTTTTACGCGACAGTTTGCGACGTTGATTGGCGCGGGGTTGCCATTATCAAATAGTTTGCATATGATTGCGGAGCAAACAGAAGATAAACCAACGAAGACCTTAGTAGAAGATATTTCCGCACAGGTAGAAGGGGGTAAAACTTTGCATGATGCGTTTGCGAAGCATCCAGATGTGTTTAATAAGTTGTATTTGTCATTGATTGAGGCGGGCGAGGCTTCTGGTACGCTCGACATTGCGCTGCGGCGACTAGCGAACCAGCAGGAGAAAGACGCGAACATGATGTCGAAGATTCGCGGAGCCATGACGTATCCGGCGATCGTGTTGCTGGTGATTATTGTGGTAGTAGCGTTCTTGATGATTCAGGTAGTGCCACAGGTGGATGATTTGTATCGGAGCGTACATAAGGAATTGCCAACTCTGACCCAGGTGATGGTGAATTTCTCGAACTTTATTATGAACTGGTGGTGGACGATTTTAATCGTGATTGGATTCCTGGTAGGATTCTTCATGCAGTTCCGAAAGACCGATGTTGGTAAGCGCTGGCTGTCGAAGTTTAAGCTGAACGTGCCGATTTTTAAGGGGTTGTTCCTCCGGCTTTATAACGCACGGTTTGCGCGGACGATGGAGATGTTGCTTTCAGCAGGGGTACCAATGCTCGAGGCAATGAAGATTTCGGCGGAAGCGGTGAATAATATCCTGATTGAGGAACAAATTGCGGCGGCAATCGTGATGGTGCGAAGTGGTAAGCCACTGAGTGTAGCACTTAAAGGTAGGGAATATATTTTGCCATTAATCCCGCAGATGGCGGCGACCGGCGAACAGTCGGGTAAAGTCGATGAGATGTTAGGTAAGGCGGCACAGGTTTATGAAGATGAGTTAGACGAGCGGATTGCGGCGATTTCGACGATGATTGAGCCGATCTTGATGATTGTCCTGGCGATAGCAGCGGGCGGTATCGTAATTGCGATTTTGATGCCAATCTACTCGCTAGTTTCGGAGTTAAGTGGATAATGTTTGCGGTTTTTGAAAAAGTTGTGATATAATTAACACAAGTTTTATGTTATATAACACAAAGAAAGGAAACTAAAGATGGCGAAAGCACGAGCAAAAGCTAGCTCGAAAAGCATGAGCAAAATGATGGATGGTTCGCTGGGCGGCTTTACGATTATCGAGGTCGTGTTGGTCTTGGCGATTGCGGGTCTTATCTTCATGATGGTCTTCATCGCATTGCCAAACTTACAACGAGCACAGCGCGACACGCAGCGCAGAAATGCGTTGGGCGAGATGGCGGCACAAATCCAGCAATATCAAGCGAATAATAATGGACGGTTACCAGGGTATAAATTGGGTGGCAATAAATCAACTTATACTTCGCAGGAAGAGGATGATGCTAGCACGCTTGCAGAGATGTGCACTAATAACGCCGATGTTACTGGATCAAATGCGGCGAGCTGTTTCATTGCGCGATACATGAATTCGAATGTTGATGACACGGCGCAGAATACGTTCGTTGATCCGGATGGTTGGACTTATGGTTTGACGATTCAGAAGTGGGATGGAAACATGCCGACGGTTAATTATGAAGATCATATGATTTATATGTTTACCGGCGCGGCTTGTGATGGTGAAACTGTGATGCCGTCGAATAACTCCCGAAATTACGCTTTGTACTATAAGCTAGAAGGTAATAGCTCGATTTGTAGCCAGAATAGTTAGTAGCAAGTAGATGTGGCTTTAGAGCTCGCGGTGGGCGGGCTCTTTTGCTGAGAACATGGATTGGCGAGACTGAAAAGTACGATGGAAATTATAAAGTTATAAAAGGATATGATAGAATAAGGTTATGGTTGATGTAGCGTTTGAAGTTTTAATCCTGATCCTGATGTTCTTTTTGGGGGCAGTGTTTGGGTCCTTTGCATGCTGCCAAGCTTGGCGATGGTATTATAAGACACATAACAAGAAAGATCTAGGGCAGTGGTCGGTTTGTCTGCATTGTGGAAAGCGGATTAAGTGGTATGATAATATTCCGATTGTGTCTTGGTTGGTGTTGAGGGGGAGATGCCGGTATTGTCATGACAAAATTGGGATTGCGGACTTTTTGTCGGAGATTTCGATGGCAGTGGCTTTTTTGATGCTGAGCTGGGCATATCTTTTACCAATGATCGAAAATTGGTTTGTGTTGCAACAAAAGCCAGTGTTTCTCGTAGTGCAGATGGCGATTTTTATTTTAACGTTAGTAATGCTGGTAGTTTTAATGGTGCTGGCGGTTTATGATGCGAAGTGGGGGGAGTTACCGGTAGTGCTACTGGTGATTGCGATTTTGTTTGGGGCGATGATCTTCGTGCTTAAAATGTATGACCTAAGCATAGCAGAGGATGGTGACTTAGTGAATGGGCTAATTAGCGCGGGGGTCGGGGTAGTGATATTGGCGGGGACGTGTTTTCTGATTTATAAAGCTTCGGGAGAGCGGCTGATGGGGGCGGGGGATTGGTTACTGGCGTTGGCGTTGTCGTTGGCGTTGGCGAACTGGTGGTTGTCGCTCTGGACGATTTTCCTAGCGAATTTGCT
>CANEKB010000008.1 GCA_947427985.1 uncultured Candidatus Saccharibacteria bacterium | reverse complement strand
TCTTCAACTCGGGATCTTTCTCGAATTGGCGGCAAGTTGAACGCCAGGTGTCTGTATTCGCCGAAATTCCGTGCAAAAATACAACGGTGAGACTCGGGTCTCTTATTTTATTGTCGTAGGCGACTTGCAAGCGAATTGGCCACCGAAAAACATTATACCAAATCCAGGTCCCCGCATTATAGAGTTTACGCAGTAGCATTCCGTTCGCATTCAGCCAGCAGATCTGGCAAAATCTTTACTACATCAGCCACTACGTCTTCGTAGCTAAGGTCATAAGTGCGAAAACCAGCTGCATACGGGTGCCCACCTCCACCGAAATAACCGGCAACCTGTTCGGCGACGGGTTTCGTAGCTCTCACTTTTCCAGTAATCTTGCCATCTGGGTAGGTTTTGATCGCTATTGCAACATCGACGCCTTCCACCAAGCGTAATTCTTCTAGAATCAGCACATTTGGATTGTATTCATCTGAATATTGCTGAATTTCTTCAAACGGAATATGTATAGTTGCCAGTTTCCCGTCAAGACTATATTCTACTCGCTTAATCAAATCGGCCTTATAATCAAGTATACGTTGAGATTTCTTCATAAACTCGCGGCGTTGTTCGTCAAGCTCGGCCGGGTTCGCCCCGAGTTCAATTAGCTCAGCCATCGTTCGCATCGTATCGGCCGTGACAGAAGCACTAACCAGCCCAAGTGTGTCGGAAGATATGGCCGAATAGAGCGCGCAGGCCGCCTCTTTATTGATTTCAAAATGATTAGCTTTGGCAATTTTATAAATCAGATCAGCACAAGCTGGCAACGGTTCGATAATCGCGTCGTGCGGAAAATCGAGGTCATCATCAGTCTCATGGTGATCAATCACGAGAACCGGCTTACCATAAAGGCAATTCCGAATTGCTACATCGTCAATTAATTTCGACAACAGAACACTAGATGCTGTATCTACAATAATATAACCATCCGCCTTATAATCAAATTCGATCTCCACACGAGACCAATCTGCAAAGTAACGTAAATATTTAGGGATATCAACCGGGCAATATAGATGATTCTCAGTGTTCTTTAGGATATAGTCGAGCGCTATTGCCGAGCCAAGCGAATCGCCGTCAGGGTTTTCGGCTTGGATGATACAAATTCGTGTTTTATCTTTCAGAAACTCTACAAATTTTTCATACATATGCTATATATTATAGCACGCTACTTGCTTTGTTTATCGGCCTTTTTCGTCGCCCTTGACTTTTGCCTACGCGGCGCGGGATGTTTGGCCTCGAACTTCGGAAAAGCTTTTACTAAGCGACGATTCAGACGCCCCTTTTCCATCATAATCTGGCGTACACGAGCGGAAATCTCATCCGTAGCATCACGCTCAACAGTTCCGACAGTTACACGAAAATTCACAATCATCCAAAGCGAGAGCATAATATCACAAATCAATATGCCAATGAGAATTGCCGCCAATGCAATAATTACTCCACTACCGAGATGACCTAGTAACCCTAAGATAAACGGGTTGACAAAGCGTACCAATAATACGCCCAAGAGCCCGAAAGCAATTGCCGCGGTTAAGCAAATCCGTCCGTTGAGATTAAATGGCATATTATTATAATCCCACCATCTAGCATGAAACAGCTTCTCCATAGTCCAACTAGTGAAATATTCCAGCGTGGCGGCCCCCACCATTGATACACAGAAAATCGCAACTACATTCTCCATGTTGCCCAAGACCAACAAGATCAATACTGCGCCTACGCCATAGATAGGACAGATTGGTCCAACCAAGAATCCTCGGTTAGTTGGCTTATGTGTAACAAGAATCGCATAGCATTCCTCAAAAATCCAACCGATGAACGAATAGACAACAAAGAGAATAAACCACGTTGCAAGATTTACCAATACAGACATTCTATTCCTCCGTCGGTAAATGTACTGGTTTTGCGCGACCCGCCAAGACGACCGCCAGCACTGTCAAAGTCAAATATCCAAGCAAAAGCACCCAGTTTACTTTAATTACAAAGAACGACATAAGTACGTTCGTAAGCCCGTGAAAAATCATACAATAAAACACCGACCCAGTACGGCGATAGATGCAGGCCAACCAGAACGCAACACAAATCGCATCGATCGCAAAGAGTCCAAAGTTCATCCCTTGTTGACTCGATCCAGCCACGAACCAGAGTGGCAAGTGCCAAACCGCCCAAATTATGCCGACAATCAAGGTCGTCACTATAAAACTTACCACTGGATTTTTTATGCGTTTACTCATTGCACGTTCGAGTACAGGCTGCAAGGTGCCACGCCAGCCAAGCTCTTCGTTCCCTCCACCAAACAGCGTGCACACAACAAATACGACCGGGAGAGCATACCACGGCATCTCTGGATTAATTTCTAATGACGAAAGCCCAGTAATGGCGATCATTAATACTGCGAACAATAACAAGAGCCCTACGGTCTTCTTCTTGTGATTGAAGATAAAGTTCCAAACTTTATGAAAACTCAATTTCCCCTCTAGACAGAGTACCGCCGAAATCGTAGGACCGAACCCGCCAATCACAAAAAGAATCATGCCAACTATACTGTTCAGCTTAGCTATGCCTAGCGCGCTCAAAGTCACTAAAATCCCCCAGCTCAACCAACTAATAAAAAACGTTATAAGCAGATATTCCTGAACTCGCCATTCATCCTTATAACCTTTGATTTTGTGCATTTTAGACCTCGATTTCTCCTATCATCTTTACGCTATCACTTTCTGGTAATGTTTCAACTTCTTTCAGTTTACGCTCAATCTGGCGCGACGTAGTCTCGGCGCTGCCAATTTTGTTGGCAGTCTCTTCAAGTTTTTTCTTGGTTGCGGCGAGCAGATCGCCGAATTTGCCAAATTGAGTCTTAACCGCACCGAGCGTCTGCCAAACTTCAGCCGAGCGCTTCTCGATTGCGACGCTACGAAAGCCCATGGTGAGGCCCGAAAGGATCACTGGCAAAGTCGAAGGTGAGCAAATAGTTACATTGTGTTTTTGACGTATATCATCAGACAAGCCCGGAATTCGTAAAATTTCCGCATAGAGGCTTTCAGTCGGCACAAACATGACGCCAAAGTCGGTCGTAGCTGGAGGATCAAGATATTTCGTAGAAATTTTCTTTGCCTGCGTCAAAACATCAGCCCGCAAGGCTTTGCGGTACAGTTCGACCTCATCTTTGTTGCCCTTTTCATAAGCCTCAAGCAAGCGAGCATAGTTCTCGGTTGGGAATTTCGAGTCAACTGGCAAATAAACTGTACCGTCGTCCTTGCCCGGCATCCGAATGGCATATTCGACTCGGTCATTACTGCCAGACTTCGTAATAATATTCTCGTCGTACTGTTCCGAAGCGAGGCAATCTTCAATAATGTTGCCAAGTTGCATCTCGCCATAAACTCCACGAGTTTTCACACCCTCCATAACTTTTTTCAAATCGCCGACGCCGTTCGCTAAAGTCTTCATTTCGCCAAGACCACGATAAACTTGCGTAAGCTGTCCCGAGATCTCTTTGAAACTTTCATTGAAACGTTTCTCAACCGATTTTTGCAGTTTTTCGTCAACCGTAAGACGCATTTCTTCGAGCTTTTTTGAGTTGTCTTCTTGTAGGCTCTTTACACGAGCATCGACCGTACGCTGAATGCCTTGCAGATTTTCGGAAATCTCGCGGCGATTCTCTCGAAAAGCCCCCTCGATCTTTGGAGTTAACTTATCTAGCTCACCTTCAACCCTGATAAGACGTTCCTCGATCCTGGCTGTGTCTGAGCCTACTGGACGGCGGCATACTAAAATGATTAGTATGCCGATCACGACGAGTAAGAGACCGATGATAAAAATCTCCATATGCCATATATTATAGCATAAATTTTATGGCTATATTTATAAAAATCACAACGCACCCCTCATCTAAGGGGTGCGCCTGCGAATTTTCTATTTTTTAAACGCGGTGTTCGCGAATGATATTTTTGCTACAAAAGTAAGTAATCAAGAAGTAACCGCCATAGATTACTACAATAAGTAGAGCAGTTAAAAAGATTGGCTGAATGAGGTTCATATTCCCGAAAGTATTCAGGATAAAACCGCAGAAAATAATCCCGAAGACAGAGTGGATAATTGCGATGAGTAAAGGAAAACCAAAGAAGATCGCAATTTGCCAGAAAAGTGCTCGATTTAGCATCTTCTCACTAGCCCCGATTTTGCGCAGCATAGTGAATTTCTGTCGGTTGTCGCTGCTTTCAGATAATTCCTTAAGCGCTAAGACCGCCGCACTAGAAATTAGAAAGATCATACCGAGATATAGGCCAATAAATGTCACCATTGCTCCCAATCCAATACCGTCATCAATAACAGATTGACGTGTTTCGACCCAAAATTTTACTTCTTTAGCTTTTTCGCCATCTAGCCCGCGATTCCAAGTGTCCTCAAGAATTCGATCAACTTCGCGACTATCTTGACCTGGCTTATATTTTGCAATAGCTCGCGTTATGTAGTAATTCTCGCCAGTAATCTTGAACTCGTCAGGAATAATGATTAGGCCGCTATTATCATTGGAGGTGGCCGTAAATTCATATTTACCAATTAAACACTTATCATATTTAGGCTTAAGAGTTTGGCCAAAAACTTTGATCGTTGGCTTTGTAGCTAAGCCTCGATTGCGCATTGTAACCATGTTTTCATAGTTTGCCAGAACGGCATATTCATCTTTGGCTAAATCTACTTCTGGATTACCGTATATCCTAGCCAAGGCATTATAGTCGCTTTGCCGGATTAACGTTTCGGACTGATCGTAATAAATCATAGGGAATTGCGCCTCAATATCGTCAATAGCTTCACCAAGAGAATCGCGTAGGCTCCAGCTCGGTATAACATAGGTAGTATATTCAACGTAATCACTGAACAGACTATCAATATCTACACCTTCCGAACGATAGAAGTCTTTGACGCCAAGTTCTTGCGCCATACCCTGCTGATTAATCGTGACTGTCATAGAATCATCTTCATTATTGACACGATAGGCTTCTGTAAATTCAACGTCGGCCGGCATACTTTGGCGCGCAGTTTCGTTTATGGAATTACGGATCGACATAGCCGAACTAAATACGCAAATCGTCACAAATAGCATTAAGCAAATCATCGTCATAGAAAGAACCGTTGTATTGATCTTGCTACTAAATTGACGCAAAGTAAAACTATTCAATTTACGATAATAAACTTGCTTCCAGCTCATAAAAATTCTTAGCAGTAGGCCCGATAGCGACCAGAACAGTAGAAACGTTGCGACGGCGCCAGTCACCAGGATCAGATAGACCATATTTACGTCTTCCATGAGGACTTCTTCTACGCCAGCCGTTACGGCATAATAAGCCCAGGCCAACATGGCTACAGCAATCAAAAAGATCACGGTACAAAGCCAAGGGTTCTTTACTTTGATTTTTTCGCTTTGTCGTGCGCTAGAAAGTAGATTGATCAACTTCTGCCGGCTTATATTAACTGTGTTGAAGATCATGACGACTAGATAAATTAAGGCAAAGCAGATCATAGTCTTGATACAGGCCGAAGCTGAGAAAACAAACGTAAAGTTAGTAAGATCGGCTTCAAAAAGATTCGCCACTAGTACACTTGTAAATTGCGAAATTACCACTCCCACTAGCAACCCTACCGCCAACGAAACTAGCCCTATTATGAACGTTTCGATCAAAAGTACTCCAGATATTTTGCGTTTACTCATCCCGAGCGTCATATAAAGGCCAAATTCTTTATTGCGTCTCTTAATTAAAAAGCGTGATGCGTATAATATAAGAAATCCGAGAACTATTGCCACAAAAAAGCTAACACCAGAAAGAGTCGTGGTCATCATGTCAACGATAGCATGCATTGACTTGTTAATATTTAGCATGGCAGTTTGACTTTCGATTGCGTTAAATACGTAAAAAATCGCCACGCCAAGCACTAAGGTAAAGAAATAGATCGCGTAATCTTTAAAACTACGTTTTATGTTTTTGAGAGCAAGTTTAAAGAACATCGTTCATGTCTCCACCAAGTAAAGTCATAACATCGATAATAGCATCAAAGAATTCCTTACGCGAGTCATTACCGCGACGAATCTCGTTGAAAATTTTACCATCCTTAATGAAGATCGCGCGTGAGGCATAGGATGCCGCAAAAGCGTCGTGCGTCACCATTAAGATTGTTGCGCTCAACTTTTGATTAAGCTGTTCGAATTGTTCAAGCAACATACGCGAGGATTTCGAATCAAGCGCGCCGGTAGGCTCATCGGCCAAGATTAGTTTTGGATTAGTGATTAAAGCTCTGGCGGACGCCACACGCTGTTTTTGGCCACCCGACATTTGATAAGGATATTTTTCGAGCACATCCTTGATATTTAGTTCACGCGCAACTGTTTTTACGCGAGTGTCGATTTCATGAGCATCAACGTTCTGAATCGAAAGCGCTAGGGCAATATTCTCGTAGGCAGTTAAGGAATCAAGCAAATTAAAATCCTGAAAAACAAAGCCCAGCTCTTCTCGACGAAAACGATTTAAATCTTCACCCTTAAGGGTTGTGATGTCTTCTCCGTCAACATATATATTTCCCGATGTCACCCGATCGATCGTCGAAATTACGTTCAGCAAAGTAGTCTTACCCGAACCACTTGCACCCATAATAGCAACGAACTCACCCTCTTCAACCGTAAACGATATATTATTGATCGCTTTAGTCAGAGAAGATTTACTACCATAGTATTTTTCAACTTTTTCTAATTCCAGAACTGTTTTCATATTTTCTCCTTGGCACGATTATATTATGTCGAAGCACATTTGTCGTTTTCGTAGAATTACAGTAACCTTACTTTTTTGTAAGATAATAATCATGTTCAGAGAAAGTAATTTCTACGATGGTGCCTTGGCCAAGTTTCGAAAAAATCTTAATTTGGTGGCCAAGTTTTTCACATAGGGTTTTTACTATATAAAGCCCCATACCCGTGGAAGATTCGGCCTTATTTCGTTGGTGGCGCCCATTACGTCCTGTAAAAGACTTTTCAAATACGCGCGGTAGATCTCGGGAGTCAATGCCTACACCATTGTCACGGATCGTAAGAATAACCTTAGAGCCAGATTCTTCACCTATAACCTCGATTTTCGTGCTACCATACTTAACGGAGTTACTAATAATCTGGTTCAGAATAAACTCGAGCCACTTCGCGTCAGTATAAACAGTCTTCGCTAGATTTTGCACTGCGAAGCTCACAGAATTACCGAGCAGCAGCGGTTGACAACGCAAAGCAACTTCATGAACGATGTCTCCTAGTGAAACTTTAGCTATTAAATAATCGCGTTCCGCATTCTCTGCTCGACTAAAATAGAGTACCTGGTCAACGAAGTCATCTAAGCGTCGCAACTCGAGAGCGACTCTAGGATCCCGGTTCATAAGTGAGAGGGCCGTCAGTGGCGTTTTTACCTCGTGGATCCATAGTTCAATATACTCTCGGAAGGCCCGCGCCTCATCCTGATAGGCCTTGATATTCTCATTCATGGATTTATTAATTACGTATAAAGCCTCAAAAAGAATTTTTCCATCATAGAATTCTGGCTGCTCGAGAGTTTCTAAGACCAAATATGCCTGGTCCAAACGTGATAAATTATTAAACAGAGCCCGATAAAATCTACGCCGGCGCCAATATTCGATAGCTAATGAAAGACAGACAGAACTAAAATATATTATTAAAATTACTATAAGTAAAGCCTGATTGGCCTTAAAAGCTAGAAGAAAGAGCGTCATTAGAACGGCCATAATTATAGCTAATAATAATGAGAATGCTTTGTCACGCAAAAAGGCTTTTGGCCCAGCTAGTCGCACCCAGTCTAACCCTACCGAGCTCGTCATGCCAGAATATATCCCAAACCCTTGCGTGTTTCAATAGCATCACCAGCACCAAGCAGGCCTAACTTATGTCTTAATCGACTTACATTAACAGTCAGAGCGTTATCGTTAATGTATTCGTGATTATTCCAGAGATCCGTCATGAGTGCGTCGCGCGTCACGATCTCACCTTTCGCCTCCAGCAGATGCCCAAGTATGATCATTTCGTTCTTTGTTAGCAAGATACGTTTTGGTCGACGTTTTTGCGCGAAGTCAAGATCGCCTCGCGCATCCAATTGCTCGATAGTTCCCCGTCCTAAATCAATTTTTAGCCCGCGAAATTCTAACAAGTTTGGTGAGCTCTCCACGCGTTTTAGGACCGCAGCGATACGCAAGAGCAAGATATTTGGGTTATAAGGTTTCGTAACATAATCATCGGCGCCAAAGCTCATTGAAAGAACTTGATCCGAATCCGCTGAATTTCCGGTCACCATGATTACTGGCAGATCAGACTGCGCTCGCAGCGCTTTTAATATCGCGACTCCGCTTAGGTGAGGTAAATTTATATCTAGCAGAAGTAAATTTGGCTGTCGTTCTAGAATTTGTCGAGCGACGCTCTGAGGATCGATGGTTCCCGTTTCATTCTCGAACAACGGCAAGGTTAGAGCCTGATAGCCAGACCCCTCGAGTAGCCGCGCTAGCTCCTCGCGCATTACCGTATCATCTTCGATTACTAAAATTTTTGCCATTTGCTGGTATTATAGCACAATTCTCAAGCTACAAAAGCGTAAGCTAGGCAGCTCTACGCCGTGCATGGCGGCTAAGCAGATTTGTCACCAAGACGAAGACTAATGCAAAAGCCAACACAATAGCCATATTAAACAGTATCGGCACAACATGATCCCATGTACATGTTTCAAGAGCTTTAATCTTTTCGTTGGCATCAATATACCAATACGACGGGAATACATGTGCAATCAGCCGCACCGTCTCCGGTAACCATACCAAAGGCACAAAAGCGCCACAAAGAAAGCTACTGCCAAGCCCAATCACATTCGTAAGACCATTTAGGGCGTTACGGTTGTGTACAATATTAGCTAACAGCAAAGCTAATGTCGTGACACAGAAGGCAAATACGAAGGAATTTAGGATAAACCATAGCCCCTGCATGGACCACATTACGCGGCCAATCACGAGAAAGCTTATTCCGACATAAACAAGCCAGAGCAAGAAGGCGAAAAGGCTATTCGCTAGTAGTAAAACTCGGTTAACCTGCTCTGGGCGCGTGCCGCTGACCGCAATTCTTCGAGCAACTTTCCCCTCTCGAAAACTCAACATCACCGTGCAAATCATAAAGATACAGCCAACAATGAGTGGATAGTTCAAAAAGTTATAATAGAAAGCTGCCTGTTCAAGCCCACTCACATCCCGCTTAGTTGCTAGCTCGGTTGGTACTTCCATGGCTAAAGTTCTTTCAACATCACGGACTAATTCAGTTTCGCTTTTATCAATGAGCCGATAGCTTTGCGCAGTGTTCAGATAGCGTTGCAACATCATTTCAGCGAAAGCTGCGTTATAATCGCCCGTACTCTGAACAATGAGCGTCGGCTCCCTACCAGCTAGAAAATCTGCACCAAAACCATCTGGGATCGTAATTATATAGTTAACTCGACGATAAAACAAGGCGTCGTTCAGCGCGTCGTTTTCGTCCGGAAGTTCAATGATATTGTTGTGTGCGGTAAGATACTTAACCAGGCTATGGCTTAATTCAGAACCTTCATCATTATTAGTGAGATAAAGATCTGGCCTCGTAGCCTCGAAATTTAGGTTTACATCATTTGCCTGTACGCTAAAAATCGAGAAAAAGATCAAAATTGCCGAATACATAATCAGAATCCAAGCATTGCGTGACAAGACACGTAAAAAGGCTTTATAGATTGTCATACTGCTCCTTTCTTAGGCTCCAAATCGAAAACCCAATTAGCACTATCGTAATCCCAGTTAGCACCGACACATCACCCCAAAAACGGTCAAAAGTCGGATAATAATAAAGCGCATAGAGACCATCAGTGATCAAGTTAGCTGGATTAAGTCGATTCAAAATTGGTAAATTCGTATCGACGATATATTTCATAGTAATCCCCATCATGCCTGCCAAAAAACAACCAAACATGGTTACAGCAATAATTATTCCGACTTTCGCGTTAGCATTACTGCGCACTAACGACGCTACTGCCACCCCAATCGCCAAACCAGCCAACGAACCAAGCAAACTAAGAGTCGCGACCAGCCCAAAATGTGGGCCGTAGTCAACATGCAAGATTGTAATCGTATAGACAAAGAGGAGCGCTAGGCCGACCAGTTGCACAAGATAGCTTGCCAATAATCCGCTAATAATCAGTTTCCACTTCGGAGACGGGCTCACAGCAATACGTCGGCCACTAGTGCTCATATTCGCAAGCAACTGGTTAATGGCCGCCATGCCGATCATACCACCATAGAGACAAGTCATTGCAATTAACGTATAGTATTCAATCATAGTATAGCTCAGGTGTTCGCTTGACTGATCCTCTATCTCCACGGTTGGCAAAGTTCCGAGTTGAGCAAGCTTAGTTGGGTCTTTTTGAGCAATCTCCCGTATAACTTGGCTCTGGGTCGCGATTTCTTCAATCGCTGACTTTAAAATAGTGGCGTTTATCCCGCTTTCGGCAACAGTAAGCTCTGGATGGCCAGATTTTAGCTGCAAGAAGCCAGCAATATCCTCGTCAGCGAGCAGCTGATTAGCTTCTTCGCGCGAAACATAGCGCGTATCAAACAATCGATCAGGGCTATCTTCGCGGCTCAACTCACGAAAAGCTTCTTGAAAAGGTTTATTTGCTTGCCATTCTCCATCATCAATTACGGCCACATCGATCACCTTTAGACGTTCCCCATTCTCAATATTCGAGAAGGCTAAGTTGAAAAGTGTCGCCATAATGAGCGGAAAAGCCAACGTCCAAAAGACCAGAGCATAGTCGCGCAAGATGATCTTGAGAGTATATTTAAAATTGTGCCAAAACATTAATCGCGTAAATCCTTTCCGGTCAACTCTAGGAAAACATCATTCAAGGTTGGCCCTGAAACTTCTTTTATCGGTTTGTTTTTGACCAATTTTTTTAGCTCGGTCGGAGTTCCGCTCGCGATAATTTTTCCTTTGTCGATAATGATAATCCGATCACAAAGTTGCTCCGCTTCTTCCATGTAGTGAGTAGTATAGACTACGGTTGCGCCACGCTTACGCAAGGTCTCAATATTTTCCAATATATGATTACGGCTTTGCGGATCGACCGCGACAGTCGGCTCATCGAGAAAGATAAGTTTTGGCTTATGCGCAATTCCACAAGCAATATTCAGCCGCCTAAGAAGACCACCCGAAAGCTGTTTGGGGTAAAACTTCCGAAAGTCCTGCAACCCAACTAGCTTGATTGCGTCTTCAACACATTTCGCACGTTCAGCCTTATCTTTGATATAAAGTCCACAGAAAAAATCAATATTGTCGTAAACGTTCAGCTCCTCAAATACGGCAACATCTTGGAAGACTACGCCAATTTGTCGCTTGATCTCGTAAGCATCTGGCGACATTGGCTGGTCAAAAATCTTAATTTCGCCTTTATCGTATTTTAATAATGACAAAATACAATTTATCGTCGTCGACTTACCGCTACCGTTTGGGCCAAGCAATCCGAGAATCTCGCCTTCACGAACATCAAAGCTCAAGTTGTCGACGGCTTTTATTTTTTGATAAATTTTAGTGAGGTGCTTTACTGAAATTGTATTTTTCACAATTTTCTCCAAGAATTAATTAATAGTAGGTTGGGATTCAAAATAACGACCCCCCCCCGTTGGCGGTTTCTTGGGGCCGGTAACCATTTCGCGAACAGTTTCGGTGAGTAGCTGATTAATTTCTGTTTCACTGAACTGCACCGTGCCAGTCGCCACCATAGTCGCTAGTCCATGCGTAAAGATCCAGACTTTGAGATGAAACTTTTTCTGTGCTTCATAGCTAAACCCAGTCATCTCCATGCCATGTTCGATAATGTGGTCGCCAGAGCTATCTTGTTCAATAAAAGAGTCGGCCGAAAGCTCAGTCTTACCCATAAAGAGAATTTTGAAATAATTTGGATAATCGCGCGCAAAACGGATATAGGCCAAACCCATGCCTTTATAGGCGTTTGATTCGCGGGCACCCGTGTCCATATATTCATAGTAGAGCGCTTTCATCGTTTCGAACGCCGATCGTTCAAGATCTTCCATGCTGGCGAAATTAACATAAATTGGCTGCACCGAACAACCCAACGTATCCGCTAGGCGTCGTGCGGTCACGGCGGAAAAGTCTTCGGTTTTTAGAATTTCCAGCGCAGCCTGAACAATGTCGGTTTTCTGAACTTTTTTGGCAGGCATTTTTTAGTTGGACCTCCTTTTAGTGATACTAGGACTTCGAAAACTATGGCTTCAAATTGTGAATTCTAACCATAGATATCATAACACACGTTATATAACACTTGTTATTATAGTGGAGATTGTCCGAACTGTCTAGTGGCTTTATAGCGTTTTAAATAACTAAAAATTTTATACATAGCCATTTTCTACGCTTCATAAAAACAGCCCCTTTCGGGGCTATTTCTATTTCGTGTTCCTTTTTTCTCTACAAGAAAATTCGTCCACTCATAAGAAAGGCCCCGCAGGGCCCTTTCTTATTTCGTGTTCCTTTTTTCGATCACTTCTTGAGCAATATTTGGTGGAACTTCCTCGTATCCGAAGATTTCCATCGAGCTCGCTGCGCGACCTTGCGACATTGAGCGAAGATCACTTGTGTATCCAAACAGGTTGGCTAATGGACAGAAAGCCTTAATCAACTTTGCGCCGCCATTCAAATCTTCCATACTATCGATGCGGCCACGACGAGAGTTTACGTCACCGATAACGTCACCCATAAACTCTTCTGGAGTGGTAATCTCGAGCTTCATGACTGGTTCAAGCAAGACCGGCTTAGCTTTCTTAATGCCTTCGCGAGTTGCAAGCGCACCAGCTAGTTTGAAGGCGAGCTCATTCGAGTCGACATCATGATAGCTACCATCATAAAGCGTAGCCTTCACGTCGACTACTGGGTAGCCAGCAATAACGCCGCCCTGGAGAGTTTCTTCGATACCCTTCTGAACCGGCTTACGGAATTCCTGAGGAACCACACCGCCTTTAATCTGATCAATAAACTCAAAACCTTTACCTGGCTCATTCGGCTCAAACTTAACCCAAACATCACCGTACTGACCGCTACCGCCGGACTGCTTGACGTGCTTACCCTGAGCTTCAGCAGTACCGCGAATAGTCTCACGGTAGGCCACCTGAGGAGCGCCAGTATTAGCTTCGACGCCGTGCTCCTTCTGCAAACGATCGATAGCAATTTCGAGGTGAAGCTCACCCATACCAGAGATAATAGTCTGGCCGGTTTCTTCGTCGGTATGGACGCGAAGGGTCGGATCTTCTTCAACAAGTTTCGACAAACCGAGACCCATTTTTTCCTGATCGGATTTAGTTTTTGGCTCGACGGCAATTGATACTGGAGGATCTGGGAAGGTAATGTCCTCGAGATGAATTGGGTGCGACGGGTCACAAATCGTAGTACCGGTCGTCACATTCTTCATACCAACCACGGCGGCAATATCGCCAGCAGTAATTTCGGAAATTTCTTCACGTTTATCTGCAAACATACGGACAATACGCCCAATACGTTCCTTGTCGCCAGTCGTGGCGTTAAGGACGGTATCGCCAGACTTCAACTTACCGGCGTAAACACGGATGAAGATCAGCTTACCTACAAACGGGTCGGTTGCGATCTTGAAAGCAAGCGCAGTGAGTGGCTCTGAATCGTTGGCTTTACGGATAATTTGATTACCAGTTTTTGGATCAACGCCGACAGTTTGTCCCTGATCACGGTCAAGAGGTGATGGAAGATAGTCGGTAACAAGGTCGAGAACCTTCTCAACAATCACACCACGGCCATCGCCGCCGGTGACCAAGAAGAAGTCGCCGTCAAGCACACGCTTGCGGAGGGCGGCCTTAAGTTCAGTCTCGCTGATTGCTTCTTCACCTTGGTTGAAGAACTTTTCCATAAGAGCTTCGTCAGCCTGGACCGCTTCCTCAACGAGCAGGCTACGAGCGTTTTTCGCTTTTTCGAGCATATCAGCTGGAATTTCCCCGACAGTGAGCTCATGGTCAGCGTAATCTTTGTAGGTATAGGCCTTCATGTCGATTAGGTCAACGACACCACAAATGTCTTTCTCAAAACCAATTGGCAAGTGAATAGCGACCGCGTTTTTCGACAAACGTTTATGAATACTGTCGAGAGACTTATAGAAGTCGCCACCGATTTGGTTAATTTTGTTGATAAAGCAAACGCGCGGGACACCATATTTGGTCGCCTGGCGCCAAACCGTTTCAGATTGCGCCTCAACGCCCATCTTACCATCGAAAACTACGACTGCGCCGTCAAGCACGCGGAGCGAACGTTCTACCTCAGCAGTAAAGTCGATGTGGCCTGGGGTATCAATAACGTTGATCTTGTGATTCTTCCAATAGACAGTAACTGCAGCCGAAGTAATCGTAATACCACGTTCCTTCTCCTGCTCCATCCAGTCGGTCGTAGCGCCACCGGTGCCGCCCTTTACAAGGTCAATTTTGTGCTTAAGCCCGGTACGATATAGAATCGCCTCGGAAGTTGTAGTTTTGCCCGCGTCAATATGGGCGATGATACCGATATTACGGAGCTTTGATAGATCTTTGACTTCACTTGCCATAGAAGTTTGTTCCTTTTGATAATTATAATTACTATCTTATCAAGAGATATCATGCGCGAAAACAGCTCAAAGTGGGCCATTTGCACACAAAATACCTCCGAAAAGATAGGCTTTTCTTTATTTTATCATAAAATGTTCTGTTTTGGTAGTAGGATTTTTGGCACAGAAATAAGGAAAGATGGTATGTATCCTCGGATCGGATTATTTCTAGACTTTCTTCAACCTGGGTGGCGCTCTCCTCATCTAAAGATTCGGACCCGCGCCAGCCCGAGTGGTCGGAGCCACAAGGTTTCTGAAAGTCTAGAAATAATCTAAACCACACATTCTTGTTGGTTGTTGGGATATTCTTCATCCTCCCTATTGATTACTCTATGGCTAGACAACGGAGGGGGAAACCAACAGAATCGACGTCACTACCGGACGTATATACTAGCATGTCATCAAAATAACCAGTGTGTGTTTGCCCAGGGACATTGCGATCTCTAGACGAACTCCAATAATTATTCCGATAGCCAGTCTTAATAACTAGCGAGATCATAATATCGACATACCCACTGCGGACGAAGAAAAGACATTCTGAAAATCGAAACAGCTGATTCGATTTTCGTCCGCAGCGGAAATACTTCGCCAGCTGAAAGCGGAGGCAACCTCATACGTTTGGCCGCTAATTTTGGCTTTTTCTGGACTGCAACTAATACATCGGATAATCCCAATCGAGCTGACTTTAGTTATTTTGATGGTAGTTCTAGCATAACGTCTCGTCAAGACTGGCATTTCTGGGCTTTTCCCCTCCGTTGTCTAGCCATAGAGTAATATCAAGGGAGGATGAAGAAGGTGCCGTAATAGCGAACTTTTACCCGACTGCAGACCTAGGCTACGGGCTTTTTATCGCTACTCAAGATATAGAGCTTATGCTTCGCACGGGTGAGAGCAACGTAAAGTAATCGGTGCTGATCGGCAGTCTCGGCGGCACGGGTATCGCCGAAAATCTCAAAAATCGTCGCATGAGGGTGTTCAGAACGAACTTGACTACGATCCATCTCAAGTAAAATCACCACGTCCGACTCTAGACCCTTTGATTTGTGCATCGTCATACAACGAACCCGACTATCGAAATCCATTTCGCTCATAACTCCCTCCTCAACCATAATCCGACGGAGTGCCAAATAAAGGTTTTCTAGGCTCACGTTCGCAAAACTAGTAAAATTATGGCGATGCAAAAGCAGGATCTGTTCTTTATGGTGTTTTTTGACGATTTTATATGTCGTCTTGAGCAACCTTGCAGCTTCCTGAAAATCTTTTGGCTTCAGCCCGCGTGCGTTTATAGCGTCTTTGACCACGCTTCGCACTATATCGGCCAAGATGTTCTGATATCTACCATCACCTAATCCGTCTTCAAGTAAATCTTGACTATCAAACTTAGTTTTGACAGGATTTTGACGTTTGATTTTGCCTCTTTTGCGACTGAACGGCACTGCTTTATCAGCATTAGGGTTATAATTTTTCAGCATATACCGATTCGCATTTTCGACGATTCGACAATCACTGCGATAATTAGTCATTAGTGGAATATCCACGACATCTTCAGGAAAATATTCTGCAAAATTAAGAAAATAATCAACATCAGAGCCAGCAAAGCGATTGATTGCTTGCCAGTCATCACCCACAGCAAATAGATGCGCCGCAGGGCAATTCTGTCGAATTGAGCGAATCAGGTCAAAAAATAGGTAGGAAAAATCCTGATATTCATCAACTAGTAGATATTTGTAGCACGAGATTTGCTGCATTTTGTGCTGGAAACGAGCCGCGTTCAAACACGAAGCCTTAGCTCCATCACGAAGTACGCGTGCCGCGCGCGACATTAAGAGGTTAAAATCAATCTTCGGATAGTTTAGGGCAAGGAGATATTCTTGATAAACCGCTAACGAAGTCTCATGGATTAAAATCTTGTCAGCATAATCAGGATCACCGCTATGCTCCGTGCAATATTCCTGTACCGCCTGGAAAAGCTCGCTTAAGCCATGATCGCCCGAATATTGTTGTCCAGCCCGTGCAATAAAACTGCTAGCTAGGCGCAAGGTTTCTTCTTGTTTATCACGAGATAAGCGTCGTTTCTGCTCGGTAAGCACCTTGGTTAAAGCTCGGCGAATAATGCTATCGTGCTCTAGTTCGGAGATAATCTCTGGGCGGTCACCAGCTGCTTTGACGAGATCAAGTGCAAACTTATGAAAAGTTGAGGCGATACGAATCTCGCGTTCTTTTCCACCCCAATTCTTGAGCGGCACACCGTCAATTTCGACCATACCGATCCGCTCGTTAACCTCGGCCGCCGCCGTGCGGTTAAACATAAAAGCAGCAATCTCGCTAAGATAAGCTTGGCCGCTCGCGACAAGATAAGCGACTTTCGCTACGATGACACGAGTTTTGCCTGAGCCAGCTCGCGCTGTCACGAGCGTATTCTTATGACTATCCAGCACTGCTCTAGCCTGGTCAAGATCCAAGGTATACGGCTTGCCACCGAGCGAGACGTGGCGCTCAAACCACATCTTAAACTCCTCGACTGTCCTAAAATCTTGCATCCCCCGGTCTGCCCCAGCCTATTTCCCTAGCTTTTGACGCAAAATGTCTTGTACTGCGGACGGGTTTGCCTTGCCGTGCGATTCTTTCATCACTTGGCCGACTAGGAACCCGATTACTTTTTCTTGCCCAGCCTTAAAATCGGCTTGTGCCTGCTGGGTTTCTGGTTTCGCAAGCACGCTATCAACAATCTGTTCAAGCGCACCGAGATCGTTCTCTTGTACGACGCCCAGCTCCTTTGCAATGGTCCTGGTATCCTTAAAATGCATTTCTGGGTCAAAGAACTTCAAGAAAACTTCTTTGCCACCGGTACTGGAAAGTTCGTTCTTATCTAGCATCTCAACTAAGCCTAGGAGTTGTTCCTTGCTCGGAAGCTCATCATTAAGCAGGCTGGCATTTTCTTCGGCAAGCAAAACGCTACTAAACAAATTTGCAATTTTCTTAACGGCTTTCTTATCTTCAAGCTCCGCTAGCTTCTCCATTAGCGGTCGGTAATCGAGCAACACCTCAACTAAATCGCTACCCAAGACGTCGTTAAACTCCATTCGATACCACTTTGGCATTTTTGGCAGATTAGCCCGTTCCTCATCGACAATCTCGGCTTTTAGTCGAATTGGTGGGATGTCCGGCTCTGGCATATAGCGATAATCCGCCGCCGCTTCCTTAGTACGCTGGCCGGTAGTCTCGCCGGTCGCATCGTTCCAGCCACGAGTTTCCTGGATGACTTTTTCACCCTTTTCAAGCAACTTGGTCTGGCGTTTAATTTCATATTCAACTGCTCGCTCGACCGAACGGAAGGAGTTGAGATTTTTCACCTCGGTCCGGGTACCAAGTTCAGTGCTACCTTCTGGCGCCACACTCGTATTCACGTCAAAGCGCATATTACCATTATATAAATCACCAAAAGTTACACCAGCATAAGTCATCACCCGCCAAAGCTCTTTCGCGTAATCACGCGCGTGCGCTGCGGAGTGAATATCTGGCATCGAGACGATTTCAACTAGCGGGGTGCCAGCTCGGTTTAAATCGACGAGACTATAGGTACCTTCGTGGCTTAGTTTTCCGGCGTCCTCTTCAAGATGCGCATGCTCAATTCGGATCTTCGTACCATCTGGAAGCTCAACAAAACCTGCACCAATGATCGGATGATACATCTGGGTAATCTGGTAACCTTTTGGTAGGTCAGGATAGAAATAGTGTTTACGATCGAAACGACTTTCGAGGTTAATCTCCGAATTTAAGGCCAGACCAGCGCGTACGGAATAGCGAATTGCCATTTTATTTAAGCGCGGCAGCATGCCTGGCAAAGCATAATCAACCGGCGAGACACAACTGTTCGGTTCTTTCAGTCGGGCGTCATTATCGACCTCAGAGAAAAGCTTAGTCTTCGTGGATAATTGCACGTGGCATTCAATGCCGATAGTAGGAATATATTTCGTCATTAGATTGCTCCTAAATCTTTTAGCGCTTGTTTAAACGCGGCGAGCGCTTGATTAGCCTCATTATAGTCAACTTCAAAATCTGTTTCATGTGCGATGCGATTACGCAGCTTGTGTGCCGCCCAAACTTGATTAATCTTGGAAAGTCGTCCATCCATACGCTTTAGCCGATCCGCCATGGTTTTTCCGGGTACGCCCATTTCAGTCAAGGCCCGATCTAGCAACTTATCCCCCTGCATGACCGCCATATTGTAGGTTAATGGCTGACCTTTTATGATGCTATTTTCCAGTTTTAACCAACGTGTTTGATAAGCCTCAACGTCAAAAATATGCGCACGCTTGCCGCTCAAGACCATTGCAACCAGCATCAAGAGCGCTACTGCGACAACTGCGATTGCTAAGAACACCACCGAGGACCACATTAGTCATTTCCTCCCATAATATCGATATGATGGTCTTCTTCCGGTTCACCCTCGCCAGCAATCTGCTTCGCAAATCTCAGCAAAGCTTGGTCACTACGGCGCGGTCCGACTAGCTGGAGGCCAAGAGAGAGCCCCTCTTTTGTCTCGCCGACTGGAATCGCTAGGCCCGGAACTCCAGCCAAGTTCAACGAGACCGACATCAAATCTTCGAGGTACATCGCCACTGGATCATTCACCTTTTCGCCAAGCTTAAAAGCTGGATTCGGGCTAACTGGAGTAAGGATAAAATCACACTTTTCGAAAGCCTTTCGGTATTCATCAACGATCATAGTGCGCGCCTTTGCAGCCTTGAGATAATAAGCATCATAAAATCCACTCGAAAGCACGAAGTTCCCGATCATGATTCGACGCTTATTCTCAGGCATAAAACCTTCGTTGCGTGTATTTTTATATAGGCTCGCGAGATCCCCCGATTCTTCACTCCGAAAACCATACCGAATCCCATCATGGCGCGAAAGATTACTTGCGACCTCGGCCGGGACAATAATATAATACGCTGCAAGCGCATATTTTAACGCCGGCATATCCAGGTAGACGATTTCGTGTCCGGCTGCTTTCAACTCCTCAACTTTACGGGCAAGAGCCGCACGAATCTCTGGCGCTACCGCATCATTATCAAAATCTTTAATCACGCCAATTTTCTTGATCGGGTCATCAAAGCCAGTTTCCTTACCATAGAAATCTGGTAGAGTCGTTAGGTCGTTTGCATCCTGACCGGCTGTTATTTGCATTAAGAGGTCCATATCATCGACATTTTGAGTAAAGAAACCGACACAATCCGTGCTTGAAGCCATCGCCACTACACCGTAGCGACTAATTGCGCCATAGGTCGGCTTTAGGCCATAAACCCCGTTAAAGCTAGCTGGCTGGCGAATCGAACCGCCAGTATCCGAGCCAGTCGCAAACGGCACAATGCCGAGCGCTACTGCTACTGCTGAACCACCAGAGGAACCACCCGCAACTCGCTCAAGGTCTTTTGAGTTCCTAGTTGGGCCATAATAGCTGTTCTCAGTACTTGAACCATGCGCGAAAGCGTCAAGATTCGTCCGGCCAATCATAATTGCGCCCTCTTCTTCGAGCTTCTTAACCGACGTCGCTGTAACCGGACTGGTGAATTCCTCAAGGATATGCGCCGAAGCCGTCGTGCCGCCTTCAGGGCTAAGGAAGTTGTCTTTCAAAGCATAAGGAACACCCGCTAGACGCCCAGCTGGTTCGCCGTTTTTGATCTTTTCGTCAATCGCTGCCGCTTTTTTTAGGGCTTCAACATCATTGATAAAATTAAAAATATGGTAGTCTTTTTGATATTGATGCGCCTTGTCCAGAGCTTCTTGTACTAGACTTACCGCACTAACTTCTCTACTCGCAGTTTTCATTCCCCTCCCTCCTTATAGAACTTTTGGTACTTTAATTTGATGGTTTGAGACTTCTTTGGTCAAAGCAAGAAGTTGTTCTCGGTCGGCTTCCTGAGGAAGAATCTCGTCCTCGCGCCAGATATTTTCCATTTCAAAAACTTGATAAGTCGGCTCAACATTTGAGGTATTTAGCTCGTCAAGTTGCGAGATATATCCAATAATATCTTTAATATTCGAAGCCAGCTGCGAGCTCTCCGCTTCGCTCAAGGCGAAATGCGATAACTCAGCCAGATGGGCAATAACTTCCTGATTAACTTCCATGCTATTCATTATACTACAACTTCGGGCATTTCTTAATCTTCTTCATCCTTCCTATTGATTACTCTATGGCTAGACAACGGAGGGAGAAGCCCCAATAGTGCTGGTCATGA
>CANEKB010000007.1 GCA_947427985.1 uncultured Candidatus Saccharibacteria bacterium | reverse complement strand
GAAGACGGTGGTCAAATTGCCGTAGTAATCCCTGGGCGTGTTTTTCGTAATGAGGATGCTGATGCTACTCATGAGCATACATTTTATCAATGCGAGGGTGTTTTTGTCTCAAAGGATGCGACTATGGGCCAGATGTTTGGCGTTTTGAAGCAATTTTTTGAATCTTACTATGGTCAGAAGCTTAATATAAAAACTCAGCCAGGCTATTTTCCGTTTACTGAGCCGTCAGCTGAGCTCTTGATCGAAAAACCAGAATCTCTCGGTGGCGAAGGTTGGTTAGAAATGCTAGGTTGTGGAATGATCCACCCGAATGTTTTAAAAACAGCTGGTATCGACCCGGAAGTTTATCACGGCTTTGCTTGGGGCGGTGGAATTGAACGCCTTGTCATGTTAAAATATCATCTCAGTGAGATGCGCTATTTTGAGTCGGGCAAACTTGAGTTTTTGGAGGAGTTTTAAATGCTAATTTCGCTAAATGAAATCAAAAAATATGTCAAAATCCCAGCCGAAGTTTCGAGCCAAGAATTGATCGATTTAATCGGGTCGCGCTTAGTGGAGGTAGAGGGAGTAGTTGATCTCACTTCAAAATATAAAGGCGTTTATATAGTAAAGGTCGTTAAGTGCGAACCGATTGAAGGTACGCATTTGAATCTTTGCCAAGTTGATGCTGGTGAACACAACGCTGAATTTAATCAGCTTGAGAATGGCCTAGTTCAAGTGGTCTGTGGCGCGTCGAATGTCCATGCCGGAATGCTAGCGGCTTGGATTACGCCGGGTTCAATTGTCCCGTCGACTTATGGTAACGAGAACTTTAAACTTGGCGTACGCAAATTGCAGGGTTATGAATCAAACGGTATGCTGGCGGGGGCAGATGAACTAGATTTTGATGACGAACATAAAACTATTGCGGAAATTGATCCTAAAATGGCGCAGCCGGGCGATACTCTTGCGGATGTTTTTGAGCTGAACGATATTATTATCGATGTCGAGAATAAATCTCTGACTCACCGTCCGGATTGCTTTGGTTTGATTGGATTCGCTCGTGAAATAGCTGGGATCCTCGGTCTTGAGTTCCAGGAGCCGGAGTGGCCAGAACTCAAGACCGTGAAGAACTTACCTATTAGCGTGGAAATTACCAATAGTGACGCTTGTCCGCGTTACGATTGTGCGGTCTTTGATCTACCTAATCACGGAGTTAGCAAATATCTCACTCCGACAGCCGTCTTCTTAGCGAAGGCCGGTATGCGCAGTATCGACCCGATGGTAGATTTAACGAACGTAATTATGCTTCAGACCGGCCAGCCTTTGCATGCTTTTGATTACGATAAATTGGTTGCGGTTGGTGGTAACAAAGATGCAAGAATTATTGTGCGTCAAGCTAATGACAGCGAAGAATTACAGCTACTAGACGGTAAAGTTATCAAGTGTATTCCGGAGGATATTTTAATTACTTCAAATAATGTTCCAGTCGCCTTGGCTGGTGCGATGGGCGGCAAAAACACCGAGGTTGATGCCTCAACAAAACGCGTTGTGCTCGAGAGCGCTACTTTCTCGCTCTACAATTTGCGCAAGACTCAGATGGCGCACGGTATTTTTTCTGAAGCGATTACACGTTTTACGAAAGGGCAACCAGCCGCAATGACGCTGCCAGTTTTGGCGGAAACGATCCGTCGTTTAGGCGTTGATCCACTCGCGGTGGTGGATGAATTCCCAAAGAAAGTTGAACCAGTTGTTGTAAAAATTACAACAGATGAAGTAAATCGTTTGCTTGGAACGAATTACTCTACTGAGCAGATTACTGAGACTCTACAGAATGTCGGCTTCGATGTAGCGTCAAAGTCTTTCAAAGCTAGTAAGGTGCTTGAACTTGAAATTCAGAACTCAAAGATCCCTAGCATGATCGTAACCACTCCGGCTTGGCGCACTGACATCCATATCAAAGAAGATTTAATTGAAGAAGTTGGACGCTTACTCGGGTTTGATAATATTCCGCTCGATTTACCAAAGCGGCCATTTGCAGGTACCGAAATATCGCCAGTCTTCCAACTTAAGAGTGAGCTGCGGAACATTCTCTCGGACAATTTACGAATGAATGAATTTCTGACCTATTCCTTTGTTAGCAGGGCGCTGACGGAGAAAGTCGGGCTCGATCCAGAAGAAAGTTATGCGATTGTGAACTCAATTTCGCCAGAATTGCAATGTTTCCGCCAGCAAATTGCGCCGAGCCTACTTGATAAAGTTCGTGAGAATATCAAGAATGGTTATCGCGATTTTACACTTTATGAGATGAACCAAGTCGCAAGCAAAGTTGCCGGTTTAACTGATGAAAAAACGCCACGGCTCAGTACGGATCTAGGTATCGTCACGCTAGCAGATTTTTATAGCCTGAAAGCGAAGCTCTTAGCGCTTTTCCGCGAACTAAGGATTAAACTTGAATACGCAGCCATAAGTAGCGAAAATGCAAAACGTTATCCGTATCTTGAACCGAAACGTTCGGCTGAACTTATTGTGAACGGAAAAAATATCGGCGCTTTCGGCGAATTAAAGAAAGCCGTTTTACGCAAGTTTAAGCTTGATGATCAGGTAATTGCTGCGGCTGAGCTAGTGCTAGATGATCTGGTGGGTGTCGAACGCGCGATAGATGCTAATCTTAAAATTTCGCGTTTTCCGTTTGTTGAACGTGACCTGACTCTGAAGGTTGCTTCCGATGCGCCATTTGGTCGCTTCGACGGCATTTTGGACAGTGTTCTAAAAGCTGAGAAGCTGATTTATACTATAACTCCAGTTTCGATCTATCAAGCAAAAGATACTGATACGACAAAGAATATCTCTTTCCATCTCCGTTTTTCGAATCCAGAAAGAACCCTCGATTCTGAGGCGATAGCTGCAATTATGAACATCATCAATGTTGAGGTTACTAAAAACGGGGCTGAAATTATCTAAAAAGGAGGAAAATGGACAGCAAAACACTAAAAACCAGCGCTTGGCAAAGAGTTATTATCATCGTCGTGGCATTACTTTTGCTCGGTTCGACGGTCTTAACCTACATGTTTATTGTTATGAGTAGCGGTGGTACAAGTCAAGCTAGTGAGAACGAGGCAAAAATTGCCGAATTACGTGAGCAATATGATGCAAAAAGTAAAGAAATTGATGAAGCGGCAAAGCCACTCTCTGAAAAATACTTCAAAACCTTTGAATCGTTTAAACCACAAGTAAAGGCCTATAATTCTGCGACCGCCAACAATGCTGTACTCGAAACAAAAGACCTAAAAGAGGGTACCGGCCGAGCTTTGAAAGAGGGCGATTACGATTACGACGCTTACTATATCGGTTGGTGCGCGGATGGTACGGTTTTTGAATCGTCATTTAACGATTATGACGAACCAACTGCTCTCAATGCGCCGCTTAGCGTTAGTGAAAGCATGATTGAAGGTTGGAATCAGGGCGTCATTGGTATGAAGCTTGGCGGCGTTCGACTTCTTACGATTTCTGGTCCTCTCGCCTACGGTGACACTCAGCAGATTTGTGGCGAATATAATGCTCCGTTGAAGTTTATTGTTCTTGCGATTGAGCGTGATGAAGCTCTAGAAAAACTTAACTCTGAGTTAGACGCAATTTCGATGGAACTCTACATGGCTTTGTATGGATCGCAACTTTACTAAAAACTTAGTCATCATCGGCGGCGGTCCAGCAGCGCTGGCGGCGGCTTTGTACGCCGCTCGCGCTGGAATAGGGGTCCAGGTTTATGAGCGAGCTAATGTCGGTGGATTACTGGGAGAAATCTCTCAACTCGATAACTACCCTGGTTTTACTGGCGTGGGTAGTGATTTAGCTACCGCCATGCGCCGCCAGGCAGAAACAGCTGGCGCGCGGATCGAATATGGTGAATGTACTGCGGTTCGCCCTTTGACGGACGGCCGCGCAACTGAGGAGGCCGTAGTGGCTGGTGGGACCGACGCTGACACTAATGGTCGCATGGCGGGGCAAGCGAGATTTGAACTCGTCATTGACGGCGCGGCCGTCCGTGCGGGCGCCGTCTTGGTAGCTACTGGTGCAGAGCCGAAACACTTGCCTTTTACGGTTACACCGCCCGTTTCCTACTGCGCTCTCTGTGACGGCGCCCTTGCTAAAGGTCAAAATGTCGTCGTGGTGGGCGGTGCGAATTCTGCTGCTCACGAAGCGCTTTATCTCGCTAATCTTGCTCATAGTGTTACGCTCATTACTCATTCTGCACTCAAAGCTGACGCCGCTTATAGCGCACGTCTTGCCAATACTTCAAATATCAAGATTATCGAAAATCGAGAGCCGAATCCGGAATATCTTAATCAGTTCGCCTATGTTTTTGTTGCTATTGGTCGCACACCAGCAACTGACTTCCTGCGCAATCTGCCAATCCTGAACCCGAACGGCTATATTCTGACCGGCAAGACTGTTTTTGCTGATCGAGCTTCTCCTTCAGGATTTGCCCACATGTCTGCCCTTCCTGGCCTCTTTGCCGCTGGTGACGTTCGTGAAGGTTCTGTACGTCAGATTGTCTCGGCTGCCGGCGACGGCGCCGCGGCTGCCATCGAGATTTCCGAATGGTTGAGGTAGGGAGTTATAATCTTTTCTACCTACTCTGAGAAAAGCAATGTCCCATAAAACAAAATAGGCTTATCCTGCCACGGATAGCCTAAATTGTTCTGTGTTATTTTTCAAAAAGCTGTGCTAAAATAAATCCATGGATAAAACGTCAGCCCAAGATACATCAGGACATGAGATGACACCTGGTTTGACGATGCCTCAAAATGCCCGACGGGGGGGGGTATAACGGGGAAGAAGCGACCTCTAGTTCGCCTTTAACCTTTCATTCGGAAAATATTGGTCAATGGAGCTCGAAGCAAGAAGGGCTTTTTGATGAGCAAACACGCCGCGCGGCTCAGCAGATAAAACTGCGTCAGGCGAAGCTTAGAAGGCTTAGACCGTTTATTTTAGCTGGTAGCGGTCTACTAGTAGTGTTAGTGATTATCGCCTCCATAATGTTAGCGTTTGTACCTGACCAGCTTCCGCCTCTACCGGGCAATATTACGCTCGGTAGTGCTGGTGCCGTTCAAGTTGCTGAAGATGCAAAAAACGTGTACAGGGAACAAATTCAGAAATTTTACAATAAGCATAATGACGGCGAAGTTAGCGGTACTATAGATAATCCTAGCGAAGACGCGGAAAAGGAGGCTCTCAGCGCAATGTCGGATTACTTCGATAGGCAGAAAGATAGGACGGATGATGACTCGGTAAAAACAGATCTGTCCATTATCGAAATGCAGGAATATTCGTATAAAGGCAAGCCGAACGAAATAATTAGAGTTGGCGAGAGTCTTGATACTGATAAAATGTCGGAGCTACAAAAAATACAAGTCTGGAGTTTACTGTCTGATGCGTATTACAGTATTCATGATTATGATAACGGTAATCGCTATTTTGATCTTGCTATAAGTAGCGATATGGAGGAGGATGATGAGACTCAATAAGGCAACAAATCATAGTAGAGCGAAACTAGTTCGATGGCTTTCCGTTGCTGCTCTAATGGTTGTGCCGGTCGCTGGTCTCATGGTGCTGGATTCTAAGGTAGCTGAAGCTAAAATTTCATTTAATGGCAACGGTAATGAAGATGACGGAAAAATTAGTGGCGGGATTTGGCAAGTGACCACTAGGGAAGAGTGTAAATCCGGAGGTGAGCATAACCCATTTAATAATACTGAATCCACTCAAAACGCATGCGACAGATGCTTTGATAGTAGTAGTGGCGTGTTTCAAGGAGCGCTATGGTTCAATGACTCGCCAAGCGATGGCAACTATGATGTCGTGAGAGTTTCAGATCCAAACGCGACAATTGTAGATATTTACCTTTGGGGGTCAGTTTATGCATGCTCGAAGAATTACCCAAGGAAGAAGGAAGCGGCTGCGAGAAGCATTTGGTTTGGTGAGAAAGGACACATGGGCGGTAGTAGTAAAGATGGTACCTTGGATAGTCCTGTTGACTTTATTGGTCCGAACGATGCAAGGATGGGCAAATTACGAGGTACTGCGTACGGACTTAATAACGGTTGGACTTCTACGGCAACACCGGCAATGGCAGATTCTATGACGTCTCAAGGTGGATGGACGCTGGATGTTCAGAAAATGAAAGAATACGCAAAAAGTCACCCTGATGACAGTACAATAACAACAACATCGGATGGCCGAGAGAGATATGAAGTTGAGGTATCAGTTAATCGTTGCCCTGGCTCTGCTGGAATTACATATTATGATCACGACTATGTGACGAGTAAGGGCACAAGGCCTTGCGGAGGAGACGATAGTAAAATCATCATGGAGATCGCACCAGCTGACGACTCCAGCTTTACTTCTAAATCCCGAGTGCAGAGCAAGTCGGATACTAAAGAGTCTTCTGATTGGGGGAGAGATGCGGAGACGCTAGTGGTTACGGCCGATTCTGACGGCAAAGCTACAGTCTATTTCTCGCATAAACTCGCGTATCGTAACCCCTCCCCAGACGGCACCTATGAGGACGCCTACACTACCGGCACTATCACCTTCAATGATGGTACTAATGAAAGCTATATTGTACCGTTTTCGACGAATGGAGCTACCAATGCCGAAACTCCGAACTGGCTAACGTCTAATACTGGGATCGCGAAAACTATTACCCTAGACAAAGAAGAAAAAGAACGGGAAATTTGTTCTACTATTACATACACTACGCGTACCGTAAAATGGAGCAAAGGTACACCGCACGTAGCTGAACCTGTCATGGATAGCGGGAGCACAAAAGCCTGCGCAAAAGTTAAACGAGATGAAGATGAGTCGCCTAAACCGACGGGCTATTTTTACTCACAAACGTTTATCGATATAGCTGCCCAAAATGATGTTGTAAGAATGGCAGCGACGAGTGATATTGACGGCATGATGGAAGGAGAAAATCCAGGTAAAGCCGCTTACGCTGAATTTAGCACTGATGCTGAAATCACGAAGGTGACGTTTTATCATCAACTTAGCTATGTGAATGAATATAACTTTGCTAAAAACGATATAGCACCAAAAGTTAGTACTAGCTGGAAGATTGAAGAGGACCCCTCACTAAAAGGTACATGGGAAATTGACAGTAAGGAGAGCGCTACTTCCGATCCGATTGGTAAGGAAGAGGTCTCTGTCCACCTCAATAAAGGTGAGACGAAGCTAGTCTGCCGCACAGATTATTACACCCCGAAATATATCAAAATGAAAGTAAAAGACGGAGGAGATCATGATGGTGAAAATGGCCATAAGACCAATCATCTCTATTATGAATTTGAGATTGACGAAAAAACCGGCGAAGGCCGGTCGCAAGGCTGCGTAAAAATCACTCGCCCGAATGATCCTGAGGGGACCCCTTGGTCTGGACGCGGTACTGACGATAGTTCGCCTATGTTTGCTGGCGAAACTGCCACAATCGGTTGGAACGTTTCCGCCGATTCGGTGCCGACGCGCCGTCTCGCCTATTATCAATCAATAAACTATCTAGTCCCAGTCACTACCCAGTATAACGCCGTATCATTGCGGCTTCAGGGTAAGCTTGGTAATCGTACGAATATCACACCGTGCAGTTTCTATCAGGGGATCTGGGTTAATTCTGGCTATAACTGCGTCGAACTGGGCAGAGATTCTGAGCCGCTCAGTTATGGTCCAACTGTCGCTAAGCATGAGTACAAGAACTCACAACTCATGGCTGTTCCGAATGAAGTCGGATATAAACACTGTAATTCCGCTGGTTACTTCTATGAGTATTGGCGCAGAGTCTGCACTATTCCGGAAGGCTGCCGATGGGTTCATGAATCTGCGAAGGACTACTGGTCGATTTATAATTCTAGCTGCCGTACCATTGCGAAAAAGCCATCCGTTGCTCTCTGGAATGGAGGATTGATGACCTCCGGCAACGATGCTAACGTTACTGGAGTAATGGCTCATCGATTTGATACTGACGATCTCTTTGGTCGCTATGCAGATGAGTCTGGAAGCCGTACGCTATACGGGTCTTGGACCGAGCATCTAGCTACAATTGGTGGGCTAGCAACTCGCTTTGGGTCGGGCTCTGCGTTAGGGCGAGGTTTGGCTGGCGAGGAAGAATCTAGCGCTGATAAATATAGTCCGCTCACAATTACGAATACCGATTCGGAGAACCTTGGGCATTCAGGCGTTTTTAGCACTTCAACTCTTCTCACTCGACTCAGTAGCTACCTCCGTGGCACCGCCGAAGGGGCTAATCTGCCAGGATATGGCATATATGCCGGCGTAAATAGTCTCTATGATGGCTGGACTGGTACGAGAGTTGTCGATGTACACGGTTCACTCCGTATTGAGCGTAGTATTTGTACAAACGGATCAAATTCGGACGGTACGTGCCGTGCTAGCGGTCCTTACGCTGATATCTATCAAATTCCTCAAGCAATTATCTTTGTTGATGGCAACGTTGAGATTGCACCGGAAGTCCGTGAAATAGATGCCTGGATTATTGCCAGCGGCGGAATCGACACCTGCGCTGGTTTTACGGTTAGTGATACAGAGACTCAAGCCAAGAATTATCCTAACGCCGAAAAAGCTATCTGCGAGAAGCAACTAAAATTCAACGGACCAGTCTTTGCTTCGCGCCTAAAGCTAAATCGTACATTTGGTTCTGACCCGAGCACTGGTAGTGCTAAATATGAACCTGCTGAAATCTTTAACCTGAGTGCAGATACCTATCTTTGGGCATATGCCCAAGCTGGTCGCTACCAATCTAGTTATACCGAAGCCTACAGTCGCGAACTCCCACCCAGATACTAATTCACTATTTTCGTAGATATCTTAGCGCATCTGAATTATCTTGTAGATGTCGCTTGAGAGCTGCCTGAGCTGCCTTTGCGTTCTCGGGTTTACCTTTCCAGGTCTGCATTACTGGATCTTGCAAAGCTTGCCCAAAAGCGAAAGTGATTGGCCAAGCAAACGGTCCATTTTGGCAAGTTGCAGCTAGGTTCTTTGTTGCTGTTTTCGCCTCTTGACCACCACTTAATAATAATACCCCAGCAAGATATTTTGGTACTGCATGCTTCAAAATGGCCGCGGTAGCAATGCCGACTTCGCTATTCGTCGCAGGTATCACGGCGTCTCTGCCGGTCATGACCATGTTCGTTTTCAAAATGCAACCGCCCAAGTCCACTCGCCTCTCGGCTAAGCGCTCAAAAATCGTCGCAAGTACTCGATCGGTCACCTCTACGCTACGCTCAATTGTGTAATTTCCATCCATTGAAATATCCGACTCTACGACCGGAACTAATCCAGCTAACTGACATTCCTTAGCGAAACTAGCTAGCAGCTCTGCATTCTTGTTGATCGCGATAAAAGTCGGCCAGTCTTTGGTGATTTCAAACTTTGCTCGCCATTTTGCAAAGCGAAAGCCCTGTGCGTAGTAATGTCGCAATCTCTCTTGTAGCATCTCTAGCCCCAGCGTCATAGCTTCGCCAGTCTCGGCTATTTTTACTAGACCTTTATCAACTTTAATTCCCGGAATCAGCCCGCGGTAAATCAAGTGTTCAGCGAAAGTGCGTCCCTGGCTGGTTTTTTGCCGCGCTAGCTCATCAGAGATAATTACGCCACTTGCATAGTCTCTCAGCTCCGGCGTGGTTAGCAAAATTTCCATGAAGGTGCGCCGCTTCTCTGCGGTCGCCGCAACCCCAGCTTTCAGCATCCGCTCGGATAAAGTTTGTGCCGACTGGTCGGCAGCCAAAACCCCTTTACCTCGTTCAAACAGTGATTGCGCGATTAGCTTTAAGTTTGCTCGCTTTTCAAGCTCGGCCTTAGCCAACTCTTTGAGCCTGCGTGCCGTCAGGAAACCTTCTAGCGTTGCCTGCTCGGCGTTCAGCCGCGCCCATAAGACCGCACTCTCTGGCGAACCTCCGACCGACAGAACGCCCAGCACGGTCGCCACGATCGTTGAATAAACCGTTAAGTGCGTTAGCATATCAGTTCGGCTCAGGCTCCAACTTTCCTCGGCCTCACCTAGAGAGATTTTACGTGGGCTAATATGACAAACAAGCTGTGTATTTGGCTGGTCAAGTTCCGTTTTATCAACAATTTTTTCTTCAGTATGTACGGCTGGTTCATCCTCAAGGAAAAGCACGTCTGCCATATCAGCCAGGCGCTGCCCCACGGGCGTCATCTTTTTCTCGGCATGCACTGCAAGCTTAGTTGCTGGCGAAAACTTAATGAAGTTTTTAATCTCATCGACTAATTTTTCCGAAACATTCGTTGAACGGTCGACCAAGATCCATTCCGGTGTGCCGCTCGGCATTGCCCAATCTGTTACTTTGCGCTTGCTTGGTACGAAATAAGTAATCTCGCCCTCACGGCAAAAAATGTATCGATAATCCGACGGCTGGTCGAGCCAGACCAACTCGCCATTTTTAAACTCGGTTTTTGAGTTCAGAATTCCAGCATCAACGCCTAACCGGCTCAACACTGCGAGCGATACTGCCGCGCCGCCATACACGCTCGTACGGTGATAGAAAGTATGGGCCGCTCCGTTAAAAGCAAGATCGAGCCACCGAATGTCGTTCTCATCGGTTTCGAAATCGTTCTGAGGACCGTCATCTAGTTTAAGGTATACATCTTTTAGCACGTTCCCAATAATCAAAATCTTGCTCATACTCCCATTGTATCACGCACGCCTCTAAAAATAACCATTGACTTTTTGGTCAATGTATGCTACAATGAAATCAAGAGCTAGAAATAGCCGATTCTTTTGCATGTATACAGCTCAGAACGCCGGCGCTAATCCTTCGTTACGCTAAAAGGCAAAAGCCCCAGCAAACACCGCCGGGGCTTTTAATTTTGTATCCGTAGTTATACTTACGAACACCGTTTGGAATTACACAAATTCGGTCTTGACACTCCCATCACTCATTAGGATATAGGTGTGGGGGTTGTTCGTTAATGTCGTACACAAACACAAACGCCACTTGCCCATCAACCCCCATGATCTGTAAAACTCCGCCAACTGTGTCGCCTTCAGACAGTGCTATTTGCCAGGAGTTCTGTTTCTCCAGTAGTGACCACTGTTCGACCAGTCCAACGTTGTCAGTTGTCAGGCTGAACTTGTCCTCTTCATTAAGTACGGCTAGCACTTCCAGCTCGCCGACATAGTCCAGGCTGACCGACGTCTTCAAAGGTGTGCCTGTGTCGCTATCGGTTATCGTGCAGCTATATCTCCGCGCATATACCGTTCGTACCGCCGAGTATTCGTCCGTGTGCTCGTTGCGAGCCGAGCCATTCCATTCGCCGGACAGATAGTCCAGCAAATCTTGGCGACAGATCTCTTCGAGGCCTTCAGCATCCATTAAGTCCAGCGCCCCGACCAGAATCTCAGTCTTCTCAGTCAAGATCGAGTCTACCGAAATCTCCGGCTTCTCCGTCGTTACGGCGTTGGGCTCAGCGTCCAGCTCAAGGCTGGGCTCCACGGGAGCCATTTCGCCACCATTTTCCTCAGGTGGCGTACTCGGCTCGTCGATTGCAGCTAAATCAGCCTCAATCTCCGAGATTGGCTTAATGATGACGGTGGTGTAGCAATAGCGAAAACGTGAAATATCGTACCACTCTTGGCAAAGATGATTAGTGCCGTAACTACTGATCTCTTGTGTCTTAGTCGTATAGCCATAGATGTTCAGCTTTACCTCAATCGGAAAACAGTTGTCGTTCGCATAAATCGTGAGAGCATATTGGGCGCTTTCCGCGCGCGTCCGATATATGGCGCCGGCCAGGCCGATGCCGTTGACGTTGTAAACCACTTGTCCAGCAATCCGCCCTGGGTCGCCCATGTCAAGAGAACTCGCCATTTTCGCATTGATAGCATTCAGCTCATTCACACTTTTGACTTCCGTCAACTGCACCGCATCGACATTCGTATCGTCGGTACAGCTGTAGGTAGTATTTAGATTGTGTATCTCGTTCTGATCGCTCTGGCTGCCAGTGTTGTTCGAGCATGAAAACAGGCACAATGCTAGTAACCCTGCTGCCAAAAAATACTTCCAAGTGCTGTCCATCTTAAATCCTCCGATTTCTCTGAAATTCTTGAAGTTTCTTATATAAAAGAGCTAAAGGTGTAACCTTGAGCTCTATAACCTTCCGAAGCGTAGTGTAATTCTTTTTAAAGAAGCTCTTGCGCTAGGAATCACGCGATTTTAGCAACAAAAACCCACCAGGGCAGCAATACCCACCCTACACTTTCAGTATAGCACACTTATCGTAAAATGTCAATGCTAAAACACTATATCACCACGCTCGAAAAGTATTACATCAAAAAAGTGTTGTAATTTCTACAACACTTTCTCTACCCCTATAACCTTAGCGAACTTCAACACGTACGCGTGGCACGTTGCGTCCAGAGAAGTGAGACTTCTTCGTTTTGACGAAAGTAACAACGCCATCTTTTGCTGCGTGAATCGTGAAATTGCGGCTCATGTAAGTACCTGGACCAGCAATCTTGGTGCTACCGGTTTGTCGAACGAGAACTTCGCCATTTTTGACTTTTTGGCCACCAAAGCGCTTCACGCCGAGGCGTTGGCCAGCGTTATTATGGATATTTTTAGCGGTACCGCCAGCTTTGACATGTGACATACTATTTCTTCCTTAAAACTATTATTTCTCGAGCAACCACCTGTCCTTCACGGTGATAAAGCAGGTCTTTTTGCTCCAAATTCTTAAAACTTACTACATTATAGCGCAGATTTTTAATTTCGTCAAGCAAGTTTAGCCTTGAGTAATACCCATCTGGCCTGAGCCACGCTGGCACCGCAATTACTACCGGCGTTTCGGTCTCGATCTGGTCAGCTAAGTTCTTCAAAAACCCTAGAATAATACCTCTACACTCTTGCTTTTCTTGCTTTAGCTTAATTTCGGCTGGAGGTTGCGACATTGGTTGCCCGAGATAAGTCTCGCAGGCTACCAAATCGACCTTTTCTGGCCACTTGAAACTTGTAGCGTCGCCTTGCACGACATAGGCCTCTTCGAGCTTTGGGATATTGTATTTCTCGCTGGCCCATCTCAAGTTTCGCTTAGTATATTCTACCATCCGCTCACTCAGATCCGAACCGATTACGTTGTATCTCATCAGTGCCGCCTCTTGTAGTACTACGCCGGTTCCGCAAAATGGGTCTAGGAGCGTCGAAGCTTCTGGCTTATCTCCGCAGAGATTAATCAAGATCTGGGCTAATTTCGGCGGCAACATTCCTACTTTTGCGTCGCGTGCTGGCCTTGCTCGGTCGCGCTCAGTGTAGGCGTCAATATCTTGCACCCCGGTCACACGATAGTAGTTATTCCCGTTCTTAATTAACTCAATATGAGTGTCGGTATAGAGCCGGTTATGTAGGCTAGTTGCGCTCGAAAGAGCAGAAGTTTTATTAGGAATCACGCGCACGTTTCGGCCAGTCTTTACGATTGCTCGTTTCCAACGCAAAGCTTCCTTTTGAGCAAGATACGGGTTTGTGCGCCGTGAATAATCGGATACCCCCAATACAATCTTACCAGTCTCGGGTAGTTTCTTCCAGAAATCTGCTAACGGCTCGTCGATTGACTCAGCAATTTTTATCGTTCCGCCAAGACGTTGAATCGCTGGATATTTTTCGGATTTAGTAAGAGACGACTTTTTATCTATCTCAAATTCTGCTAGGTTCGGCCCCACTTGGCGTACATTGCAGTACAAGCTTTCTAATTCCGCGAGCGAAATTTTAGGTTGGCGTCCAAGTACGGCAAGAAAACGTTTCATTATCCTTCCATTATATCATACATCATGCTATAATTCTCCCATGACTAAGACTAAAACTGAACCAAAAAAGTTCAAAATCTCTTTTCGCACTATCCTCTCCATACTGACATTTGCGTTAATTATCTATGTAATTTATAAAAACTTTAATGATATCAAGGAAGCTGTTGGACACCTTAGCGAAACCAATATCTTCGTTCTACTGTTGTTGATCCCAGAGCAACTTTTTATGTATTTTTGTTGCGGCCAGATGTTCTTTTCCTACATGCGCGCTAGAAAGGATGCCCAAAAGATTTCAACTTGGACCCTAATGCGGGTATCGCTAGAACTAAATTTCGTCAATCATGCTGTTCCGGCCGGTGGTCTTGGTGGGCTTGGCTATATCACCTGGCGGCTCAAACCATTTGGCGCTACTCCTGGCCAATCTAGCTTTATGTATGTTTTGCGCTATATCATTACGATTTGTGCCAATCAACTTCAGACGATCGTAGCGATTATTGCCTTGCTGATTTTTGGCACCGTGCCAGAAGCGGGTGCCTGGATAATTTGGGTGACAGCGCTTCTGAGCGTTGGTATCGTAGCAGCAATTATGATTGCGGTGGTTATCGCAAGCAGTAAAAAACGTATTGCCTGGTTTGGTAAGACAGCGACGAACTTTATCAACTGGCTAGTCGAGAAAGTTAGCTTCGGCCGTAAGAAAGACATTTTGCAGCGCGAAGTTGTCGATAAATATCTTGATGACGCGCATGGTGACCTCATGACTGCCCGCCGCAATAAGAAAATGCTGCTTTGGCCAATTGTTTGGGGTATTATATATAGCTTTCTTGAAGTTGCGACCTACTGGATCGTTGCTGCAAGCCTCGGTCATCCAGAGATCCTGCCGCAAATTATGATTGGCGAAGCGATTGGCTCGGTTATGGGATCAATTGTACCGTATGGGCTATACGAACTAGGTATGGCTGGCATCATGGTCAGCCTCGGTGTACCAATTGTCTTGGCAGGTACAGTTGTTCTGATGACCCGCGTTATCGTCCTCGCAAGCACGATTCTTAGTGGTTATGGTTTCTATCAACATTCAATATCTAAGATTGGTCGCAAGCAAAAAGCAGACGAGGGCGAATGATGACTGCTTGCCCGGCTTTCAGCTGTCGGGTAAAGACGGAGGAGGTAAAATGAATTTTGAGGGATTTGACGGGTGGCTTAAGGTCAAAGATGCCGAAAATAACCTCATGACCGAGAAGCCGATGTCGGTCTCGGAATTTATTGAGCAGTGTAATTTTACGCTCGAAACCGAGTATGATAATGTTTTTGTTGAAGGTGAAGTCGCTGCCTTTAAAATCAATCAGGGCAAGTGGGTCTTTTTTGATCTTAAAGAAGATGATAGTAGCTTGAACTGCTTCATGCCCCTGGGCCAACTCAGTATCGCTCTAACCGACGGTATGAAAGTTCGCATTCGTGCTACGCCTAAAGTGACGCGTTGGGGGCGTTTTTTGCTCACTGTACGCCAGATTATGCCGGTCGGGGAGGGAAATATTAAAAAGAGTTTCGAACTTCTGAAGAAGAAACTCGCTGCCGAGGGCATTTTTAATCCGGCCAAGAAGCGTCCGCTTCCTGATAACCTAACTAGAATCGGTGTAATTTCGTCGACCAATGCGGCCGGTTATATTGATTTTTTAAAGATTCTCGACAACCGTTGGGCGGGTCTAGATATTAAGACTATTAATACTCAGGTCCAAGGTATGGCCGCGGCAGAGCAGATGATTCGGGCCCTAGCCTACTTTAACCAGCGCACTGATGTCGAAGTGATTGCGGTTTTGCGCGGTGGTGGTAGTGCTGACGATCTTGCCGCCTTTAATGACGAGCATCTTGCGCGAGCGATTGCGACCAGCCGCATTCCAGTGATTACAGGTATTGGGCACGAAATTGACGAAAGTCTTGCTGATCTTGCCGCTGATGTACGCGCTTCGACACCATCCAACGCGGCCGAACGCCTTAGTAGAGATCGCCAAGATGTCTCGCGCCATCTCCATCTCCAAATTAGTAATTTGCGTCGAGAGCTCCGTAGTCGTGTTGATGTCGCTCTTTCGGAGAACCGTCAGCGTCTCCAAGATACTAAGCAAGAGATCCTCCAGCACCTTGAGCGTAACATGCACCACCTAGCTGAGACTCAAAAAATCCTCGCAAGTCTTAATCCAGAGAATGTCCTGCGACGCGGCTATGCTATCGTCACCTCGTCTTCACCTGGTCGTCCGATCGCGCCCGGCGTCGAAATCGTCATCACTACATCAACTCAAAATCTAACCGCGGAGGTCAAAAATGTCCAAGAACGTCACTAATAATTCTAAAACTATTGAGCAAAAGATTGCCGATCTAGACGCGTCGGTCGAATGGTTTTACGGCGATGATTTTAATCTCGATGAAGCTCTACCGAAGTATCAAGCTGCGGCCGATCTCGCTGTTACTATCGAAAAAGATCTTACCGAGCTAAAGAACAAAGTCGAAGTTCTAGAGGACTTTACAAAAAGTTAATTTTTGAAGTATAATAAGGATATGCAAGATCAATCTTTGCCTAATGGCAGCATCGTCGATCCCGTCGCCACTCAGCCTTTCGGCCCGGCGGCCCCCGGCTCAACGCCGGTGCCCACGGGAGCTCCGCTCTCGTCCGCGCGCATGCGCGTGCCGGGCGAAAAAAAGTCCCATGGTAGCATTATCGAGACTGTTATTCTGATCGCGGTAACGATTGTCGCAGTTATTTTCGTATATCTTTATATCCAGAAATACATTGAATGGGAGAATATTTCCACCGATGTCAACGCGCAGATTGACTCCGCTGTCGCGATGGCTCAAGCTGAGACCGCCACGAAAATGGAAGAAGAGTTTGCTGAGCGCGAGAAGTACCCGTACAAGACTTTTGCCGGCCCAGCCGATTACGGTAGTCTTTCCTTTGAGTACCCACAGACTTGGAGTGTCTATATTGCGCGTGATGCTGCGAACGGCGGTGATTTTGAGGCGTATCTGAACCCGGGCGAGGTTAATCCAGTCAGTTCGAAGACGATCAACGCTTTGCGTGTTACGATCCGTGACACCGCATTTGATAGCGCCGTTACTCAATATGATAATTATGTCAAGAACGGCAGTCTTCAATTTAGTACTCGCACGGTTGGCGGTGTTCTTGCCAATGTCTACACTGGTTCTTTACCAAACGGTATCCAAGGGGCGTTAGTAATATTTAAGCTCCGCGACAAAACTGTTATGCTTCAGACTGACGCTGAGCTATTTATCGGGGAGTTCTATAAGCTGCTTGATACCGTAACAGTTGTGCCTTAAGCCTGATATATTCGCAAGAACTCTAAGAAGCGACCGGTTGGTCGCTTCTGAGAACGTAACCAACAGGAGTGACGTAAAAAATCGACCCGCAGGTCGATTTTTCTTGGAAACTAACAGAGGTAGCGCAAAATAAAAATCGACCCGTAGGTCGATTTTTATCCCTCCGCTAAGCTCGTGCTTCGCGCTTTCGCTTCACCGGATCAAGCTGGCGCTTGCGTAAACGTAGCGATTTTGGCGTCACTTCGAGCAATTCATCGTCAAGCAAGAAATCGATGCACTGTTCCAGTGAATACTGCGTGTACGGCGTGAGCTGAATTGCCCCATCGCTCGCGTGTGTACGCATATTTGTTAACTGCTTTTCCCGACAAACGTTAATATCGAGGTCATCTTTCTTATTCGACAGCCCAACGATCATCCCCTGATAAACTGGTACGCCGGGAGGGATAAAGAGAATTCCGCGAGCTTGTGCCGCATCTAGTGCATAGGAAGTCGACGTGCCGGCCTCGAAGGAAATCAGCGCACCGTTCCGCTCTGGCTTGTATTTGCCTTCTACTTGGCGATAGCCAGCCGGTAGGGAAGACATAATCGCTGTGCCTTTGGTCGCGGTTAATAGATTATTCCGTAGACCAATCAGCGCTGCCGTCGTAATATGATAGGTGAAACGCGTGCTACCGCTACTGGTAAGCTCTTGCGACACTAATTCTGCTCGACGCACCCCCAACTCTTGCGAGACCGCTCCGACGAATTCTGGTTCCACCTCAATCGTTAATTCTTCGACTGGCTCACATTTTCGTCCGTCAATTTCCTTGTAAACCACTTCTGGCCGGCCAGTTTCCAGCTCATAGCCTTCACGGCGCATGGTTTCAATCAATACGCTAAGATGTAGCTCGCCACGTCCAGATACCTTATAGCCTAGGCCATCTGGGACGATCTTTAGGGCAATATTAGTTTCGAGTTCGCGCTCTAAGCGCTCCGCGATTTGTCGCGAAGTGGTAAACTCACCTTCTTGGCCTTTCAATGGACTCGTGTTCGGCCCAATATAAATACTCAAAGTTGGCGGCTCCAGTTCAATCGTTGGCAAGGCTTCTGGGACTTCACCAGTTGCAATCGTATCACCAATGTTAGCCCGAGCAATACCAGACACCGCGACGATGTCGCCGGCTGTCGCCTCCGGCACTTCTTCGCGCCCAAGGCCTTTATATGTGAAGATATTTTCCACCTTTGCATTGCTGGTTTCAAGCTCACCGGTCTCGACGTTAGTGTGCATAACTTTGACGTTCTCGCCCTTCTTTAGCTTGCCGCGGAAAATTTTCCCGATGGCATATTTACCGAGGTAGTTGTCCGCCGCTAATGCTGCAACTAATAGCTGTGCGCCCTTCGAAGCATCTTCATCGATCTTTGGTGCTGGAATATCATTAATAATCGAATCAAAAATCACGTGCAGATCATTATCGAGATCGGTCGTCTTGCCGGCCTTGCCGTCGCGTGCGATCGCGTAATAAATCGGGTAATTTAATTGCGACTCATCGCTAGCTAATTCTAGGAACAAATCCGCAATTTCGTCCTTTACCTCTTCGATTCGTGCCGCCGGCTTGTCAATTTTGTTAATAATCACTACTGGGCGCAACTTCAAGCTTAGCGCCTTTTGTAATACGAATTTCGTCTGTGGCATTGGTCCTTCCTGTGCATCAACAATCAAAAGGACACCGTCCGCCATGTTTAGCGTTCGCTCTACCTCGCCCGAGAAGTCGGCGTGGCCCGGCGTATCGATAATATTAATTTTGTAGCCGTTATAATCGACCGAAGTTTGTTTCGCGGTAATCGTAATACCACGTTCGTGCTCCTGGTCCATCGAGTCCATAATCAAGGTCTGCGACATCTCGGCCTGATTTTCTCGAAAAGTATGTGACTGCTTCAAAAGTCCGTCCACCAAAGTCGTTTTTCCGTGGTCGACGTGCGCAATAATTGCAACGTTACGAATGTTATCTACCATATCTTCTCATTTTATCACAGATTAGTCAAAAAGTCAATATTAGAACACCTGTGGCCGGCGCTGTTTGCGCTGTCGTCCGCGTACGATTAGCCAAAATGTTCCCATGGTGAAGAAAACAATTATCCCAATCGGCAGCCAAGTTGGACAAATGAAGACGACTTCCTCGGTCTCAAACTCTTCGTCGAGGAAAGTTATCTTCTGTCGCACTCGAAACAGACCTAACTTCGGCGCCTCTTCCCAAGTCAGCGTGCTCGTGCGCGAGGTTCCAGGAAGAACCGTAAGCTGCTGCGCGGCGATCGGCTCACCGTTCTCGCCCAGTGAATCCGGCGTTACTACCTCTTGACCGTTAAAAAAGTTCAGAATCGTCATCATCTGACGCATTTTGAAATCGACGTTACCGGTATTCTCGACTTTAGCCGTCAGCTCAAGGGGCTTATCGAATAAAGTAGTTGGCAAGGAATGCTCTACCAATGCCCCTTCTTTGCGTTCTTCGCCGCCAATCACATGGCCATAGATTAGCGACGCCACCTGAGTTACGACTTTAATCGTTGCCCCCTCGTCAACACTGTCGGTCGTCCGAATCATGATCGCGGCGTATTGGCCTCCACCTGGGATATCCTCTGGCACATCGATTGTGAAGGGAACTTCAAACGACTCGCCAGACTCAATATGAAATTTAGTCCCCTCCGGAAACTTAACCCAGTTATGCAATCGCGTCGAAGAATCGATCGTGGTGAAATCCGGGTCATAATTATCGTTCGTCACCCGGAACGGCGAAGCCGAAACCTCAAAGTTGAACCCCAAGCGCCCGTTGTTTGTTACCTTTACGACTCCGTTATAGGATTGTCCTGGTTCGATATCAAAATCCTGTTCCGATGGTCGTACCGAAACGACAACGTCGCCCGCTTGGAGCGCAGCGACCGGCGTTGTCAAAAATAATGGAGCGACCGACAAAGACAGGAGAACAGCGATAAATTTCTTCATATTTTCTATTTTACCACAAACTCTATGCTTTGCGCATCCGAGCCGGGCAAAATAGAACTAGTTTGCAGCCGTAGCGGTGACGACTACTGTAGCCTGATAGATGCCGGAAGGCAAATTCGGGCTTGCGGCAATACCGACAGTGAAGTCGTGGCTTGCCTTGACTGGTGCGGTTGTGGTGCTCGTGAAGTAAGTAACTGGATCTGGAGTGATAGCAGAATAAGTACCTTCACCTTCGGTGGTGCCGCTAGTCTTAATCCCCCAGCCCGCCGTTCCGCCAACTAGGTTGCTGCTTGCCGGAATGAGACCATTCTCATTCGTCTCATGTTGCATCGAGGTCATCCCGTGGTCGGCGCTAAGTGCGAGCGAATATTTGGTATTCGCAGTGACACTCGCGGTGATTTTGCCTTCACGAATTACGGTTGGCGAAAGCACGATTGGCCCTGCGCTACCCTCAACTCCTGGCGCCGCCAAAGCATCAATCGTAATTGTTGGCTGGACGTTGAAGGCAACTTCCATACCTCGGCTACATGGCACAGTTACCGGAGTACCATCATTGCTTAAGTTATCGTCGTAACAGTGCGTATATCCTACGCCAGTTTCCGTCTGGACGTCTCTCGTCGTTCCAGCCGTGCCTTCTTCGGTAATGATTGCTGCGTGCGTCGCAAGTGGCGTCATCGCTACTGCCGCACCGAGAACCAAACCAGTCCCCACGAAAAGTTTTTTCGCAACACTTTCCAAGTTCATTTTTGTTTTGCTCCTATTTTTGTATTATCAAAATAATACTTGTTTATTTTTATAAATACATGACTTTTATGTCTCTATATTACACTAACGTTTATAAAAAAGCAATAGTTTTTTGCAAGATTTTTGCGTAAAATTTGCAATTCACCGTGGTCTTAATGGCCTATCGGTTTTGGTCATCCTTTGGATCTTGCGTGGAATTGCTGAATTTTTCTATGACGGCCATTATTATCCCTATTACACTTATCACAATAATAAAACCTATGCCGCCCCAGAAAGCTATTCTCCAAATCCATGGGAACCACCAGCTTCCGCTCTCGCCGCCAATCCAAAATAGAAACAAAAGCAACCCCACGAAGCTCCAACCTACCAAGGTTAGCCCAATTGAACCGCCAATCATTGTTGCTAGTGTTGAAGTTTGATAAGCGAGCGGGTCGTACTGCTGGTTGTCACGCTTTGCCTCGTCTTCGTAGCGTAGGCTGGGGTACAACTCTTTATCGTTCCAAAAATCGTACTCCTGTTTGCCTCTCGAATAGCCTTGCCTATAGCCGCGATCGCTCGAGCTCTGCATAGAGTTATTCCGCCCATCTCGGTAGCCAGCTTCGTAGTTATTATTTTTTAGACATGTCTTACAGCCCTATTTTAGTTTGTGCGCCTGACTAGACCGGCTTGCTGTCGCAAGCCTCCGCATTCGCAGCGCCTAAAAAGCTAAAACAAGTTTTACCTTTTTGGCTACGGCCGCTCATGCGTGCCGGACTATTCGCCTTCGGCTCATAGCTCTTGTC